>JAUXEW010000112.1 GCA_030620375.1 Desulfobacteraceae bacterium
CCCACACCGGATTTGAAGTCCGGGAGCCTCACCAGTAAGCTGCGCACTTCCACTGTTGACAGATAATTATTATACAATTTCATTGAATGTCAATCGGTTTGTTTTTTACCCATTAGGATTGGCTTTAAGAATCTTATCGATGGAAAAGGATCTCATGATTAATAGAGACAGATTGGCTGATACATTTAAATCGCTTGTTGAGATTAGCAGTGTCTCTAAAGAAGAGGCTGCGATTTCCATAGAGATCAGAAAAATATTCGAACGGTTGGGAGCTGAGACATTTGTTGACCGGGCAGGTGAGAAAATCGGTGGGAATACCGGAAACCTGATAGTCAGATTTAAGGGAAATATATTGACGGAGCCATTACTTCTAAATGCGCACATGGATACCGTTGAGCCGGGTCGAGGCATTAACGTTGTATTAAAAGACGGCGTTTTTACCAGTGATGGGACCACCATTCTGGGAGCCGACGACAAAAGTGCCATTACGATTCTTATTGAGTTGATGAGGGTTTTAAAAGAAGATGGCATTAAATATGGGCCCATTGAAATCGTACTGACCGTATGCGAGGAGATTGGATTGCAAGGGGCTAAAAACCTCGATTTTGATTTGATTGCGGCTAGATTCGGATATGCGCTGGATGCAACTGATACAGAGGGCATCGTGACCCGCGCACCGGGTGCAAATCGTCTTGAATTTAAAGTGCACGGTAAAGATGCCCATGCCGGGGCGGCTCCAGAGAAGGGGATTAATGCAATTTCGCTTGCTAGTAAAGCCATAGCAGGGCTTGAGATCGGGCGAATCGATGAAGAAACAACATGTAATATTGGTGTAATCGAAGGGGGGCAAGCGGTCAATATTGTGCCCAACCTGGTTATTGTAAAAGGTGAGGTTCGAAGTCACGATAATCATAAGTTGAACAACGTCACTGAAGCCATTGCAACATCATTTGAAACGGTTGTTAGAAACTTTAAAAATAAGCATATCGATCACTACTTGCCGCATTTAGAGATATCAATCGACAAGGAATTCCCCAGTACAAACATACCGGAAGACCATCCTGTCGTTCGTTTAGCCCTGAACGCCGCTATCAGTCTCGGACGGGACATGAGAACAAAACGTACGGGAGGCGGTTCAGATGCTAATATCTTCTTCGAAAAAGGTATTGTTACCGGTGTGTTAGGAACCGGGATGCGGGATATGCATACCGTAAGGGAATCGGTAAGTCTTGACGATATGGTGAAGACAGCAGAGCTATTAATCGAGATAATTAAGCTACATGCAAATAAGATGAAGGATTAGGGATTCCTAAACCCCCAGGAGGTAGTATGCTTGCATATTTTGACTGTTTTTCCGGAATTAGCGGCGATATGACATTGGGCGCTCTAGTTGACCTGGGCGTACCGCTAAAATGGCTTAAGGAAAAAATTTCTCAAATGCCATTAACCGGGTTTGACATTTCAGAAACGTCTGTATCTCGGAACGGAATTCACGCGAAACTGATCAATGTGATCGTTGAAAATGATCCGCCACCCAGAAATTATGTTCAAATCAAATCGTTGATCCAAGACAGTCCCTTATCGAGTAATGTGAAAAGGACAAGCCTGAAAGTTTTAGAAAGAATAGCAATCGCCGAATCACAAATCCATGATTGTCCTAAAGAGAAGGTTCATTTTCATGAGGTCGGTGGGGTTGATGCCATCGTGGACATAGTGGGGACTGCTCTGGGTATTGATTACCTGAATATTGACATGGTTACGGCTTCTAAAATTCCTTTGGGAAAAGGATTTGTAAACAGCATGCACGGTGTGATTCCCGTGCCGTCTCCGGCAACCCTTTCGATTCTTAAAGGTGTCCCGGTATATGATTCGGGAGTTCCACACGAATTGGTCACACCTACCGGCGCGGCAATTATAACTGCTCTGGCCGAATCTTTTGAAGCGATGCCGGAAATGACCATTGAAAAAATTGGTTATGGGTCAGGCCAACGTGAATTGGAATCTCAACCGAACGTATTAAGAATTGTTACCGGTACCATTTCTGAAGATCAACCCGGTATAGGCCCTCATTACCTAACAGACGATATCATCGTAGTGGAGACGAGTATTGATGATATGAATCCGGAATTGTTTGGGTTTTTAATGGATCGACTACAGGAAGATGGAGCGCTTGATGTATGTTGGATTCCTATCCATATGAAGAAAAATCGTCCGGGTACCTTAGTGCAGGTGTTATGTCATAAAGGACACCGAGATGCCGTTGTATCGCGTATACTGTCTGAAACTACGTCATTAGGCGTAAGATTTTATACCGCTAAAAGATATATGCTGGAAAGAGAGCCCGCACTTTTAGCTACTATTTTTGGAGATATCACGGTTAAACGCATAAAAGAATTGGATGGGAGCATTCGAATAGTTCCTGAATATGATGATTGCAAAAAAATTGCCCTTGAGAAAAATATTCCGATACAAAAGGTTTATGATACTATCAAATCGAGCGTTAAATCTGATGTTTAGAATGATTTACAGGGCGGACAATCGCTTGACAAAAATCATTAGAGATTATAAAACGGGAGCATGAATTTTAGAAAAAGATCGGTCATTTTTATCGCGACCGGCTGTTATTCCGGGTTTGCTCCGATAGCCCCCGGGACGTTCGGGTCCTTAACAGGACTTCCGATATGTTATCTGATATCTCAAATACATTTTGTTTTTGCCGTCCTTTTTATTATCATATTCATTTTATGTGCCATTGGTATTGCTAATGGGGCTGAAAAGCTCTTAAACCAAAATGATCCCGGATGTATTGTAATTGATGAAATTGCAGGCCTTGTGGTGACATTATTCTATCTGCCGTTTAATGTTTTTTCGGTAACCACCGGTTTTTTTATTTTCAGATTTTTTGATATTGTAAAGCCGTTTCCCATTCGGCTGATTGAGAAACGAATTTCAGGTGGGGCCGGGGTTGTTTTGGATGACGTGCTTGCCGGTATTTACAGCAATCTTGTTCTTCGAGGGCTTATATTTTTTATTGGCCAGTATGAGGTATGATTTTGGTATCTCATTTGTATTTTGGAGAATTGTATTGCAAACACAATATTTGGTATTATCGCCTATAAAATTCTAATACCCGGTCAGCCGGCATAACCCGGGAATTGATAAACATTGATTTAAAGAGACATAAAATAAATTGAAAAAAGAAAAGCATATTGAAGAGACGGCCCAGCCTAAACAGAAAAGCGGTCTTCGGGAAAACATTGAAGCTGTTATTATTGCCGTAGTGATTGCATTATTTATTAGAACATTTATCGTGCAAGCCTTTAAGATTCCTTCGGGTTCTATGAAGCAGACACTTTTAATCGGAGACCACATCCTGGTTAGTAAGTTTATTTATGGTGTAAAAGTTCCGTTTATCAACAAAACGATCATTACTGTAAAAAAACCTGAACGAGGGGATATTGTTGTTTTTAAATATTCCCGAGACCCCAAAAAGGATTTTATAAAACGGGTGATCGGTATTTCCGGCGATGTGGTAAAGATTCGGAACAAACAGGTATATATTAACGGCAAAGCTTTGAATCATGATCACGGTATTTTTTCCGATCCCAAGATCTATCCGGCAGGCACCCAACCCAGGGATAATTTCGGCCCGGCCAAGGTGCCGGAAAATTCTCTTTTTGTTATGGGGGATAACAGGGACCATAGTTATGACAGCCGGTTCTGGGGATTTGTGGATTTAAAATCCGTTAAAGGAAAGGCTTTTATCATCTATTGGTCCTGGAGCAAGGATGATTTTGGAGTCAGATGGGGCCGGCTCGGGCATATCATTAAATAGTGTTATGATACTCGAATTGAGCGAAGCTCAATCAGGGGGTATTGCGTAGCTGGAGGAGCATGCAGTTTACAAAGAAAGACATCCTGGATATGGATTCCCTTACCGCTGATGAAATAAATCTGATTTTGGATACAGCGGAGCATATGAAGGAGGTTTCTCAAAGGCCGATTAAAAAGGTTCCGACATTAAGGGGAAAAACCGTTGTTCTGTTTTTTTATGAGCCGAGTACACGGACGAGGGTTTCTTTTGATATTGCCGCAAAGCGGCTCAGTGCAGACTGCCATTCCATATCCGCTGGTACCAGTAGTATCGTCAAGGGTGAAACGCTCGTCGACACCGCAAAAAATCTTGAGGCCATGAATCCGGATGTCATTATAATCCGGCACCCCTCAGCGGGTGCTCCGCATATGCTGGCCAAAAAGCTAAAGGCTTCCGTAATCAATGCCGGTGATGGCATGCACGCTCACCCCACACAATCGCTTCTTGACTTAATGACGGTTAGAGAGAGGAAAGGCCGTATCAAGGGGCAACGTGTTGCCATTATCGGCGACATATCCCACAGCCGGGTGGCACGGTCGAATTGTATCGGTTTTACAAAAATGGGGGCCAGTGTTGTTTTGGCCGGTCCGCCCACCATGATTCCAATGGCAGTTGAAACGTTAGGTGTTTCCGTTACCCATAATATTGATGAGGCCATATATGGAGCCGACGTTATCATGGTGCTGAGAATTCAAAAGGAACGGCAAAAAGGGTTTTTGTTTTCTACTGAACGGGAATATTCCAGAGTATATGGGCTTACCAATGAACGACTAAAAAATGCCAGAGAAGACGCATTGATTATGCATCCCGGTCCGATAAATAGAGGGGTTGAAATTTCATCGGAAGTTGCCGATGGACCGTATTCCATTATTCTTGAACAGGTGACCAATGGGGTAGCCGTACGGATGGCTTTATTACTGCTGGTGGCCGGAGGTGCTCGAAATGTTGACGCTGATTAGAGGCGGAAGAGTAGTTGATCCCGGGAATCTCGACGGTGTCAGAGATATACTGATTGAAGATGATAAAATTATTAAAATAATTGAAATTGAAGAGGATGAAAAGAGCTTTGCTTCGGGAAGAATGGGAGACCCAAGAGAAGCACGAACAGAATATAGGCCGGATAAGATAATAAATGCTTTTGGAAAAATCGTTACCCCGGGTTTGATTGACATGCATGTTCATTTGCGCGAACCGGGGTTTGAATATAAAGAGACCATCGAAACCGGTTGCCGGGCTGCCGTATATGGCGGTTTTACTACAATTTGCTGTATGCCGAACACCAATCCGGTTAATGATGATAGACAGGTTGCCAATTATATTATTTCTCAGTCATTAAGGGCGGGCATGGCTCGGGTTTTGCCGGTGGGTGCGATCAGCAAGGGGCTTCGGGGTGAAAGCCTGTGTGAATATGGTGAATTAAAAGATGCCGGAGTGGTCGCAGTTTCAGAAGATGGCCTGCCGGTGATGGACAGCCTGCTCATGAGAAGGGCGTTGGAATATGCAAAAGGGTTTGGGCTTTTGGTTATTTCTCATTGTGAGGACTTGAGCCTTGCAGCAAACGGTGTGATGAACGAAGGTGAAGTTGCAACACGGTTGGGCCTCGCCGGAATACCCGGTGCTGTGGAAAGCATCATGGTGACGCGGGATATTGCACTTTGCGAACTGACCGGCGTACCGGTTCATATTGCCCATGTCAGCACAATAGAATCTGTAAATGCGATACGGGACGCCAAACAGAGAGGCGTCCCGGTTACGGCTGAAACCGCGCCCCATTATTTTTCCCTTACCGAGGAAGCGGTACTTGAATATGATACTCATGCGAAAATGAATCCGCCCTTGCGCTCCGAACAAGACAGAGAGGCTATACAGGAAGGATTGGCAGACGGCACCATCGATGTTATTGCTACCGATCATGCACCGCATTCAGACATTGAAAAAGAAGTGGAATTTGATCGGGCGGCAAACGGTATCATCGGATTGGAAACGTCTGTTTCATTGGGACTCAAATTGGTTGAACACGGCATTCTCACCCTGCCGGATCTGGTTGAGAAAATGTCAACGAATCCTTCGCATATCCTTGGGATTGAAAATGGTGTATTGTCAGGCGCTCAAGCTGACATAACGGTTATCGATCTCGACAGAGCCTATACGGTGAATGCTGATAATTTTCAATCAAAAGGCCGAAATACGCCTTTTAATGGCTGGGAAATGAAGGGCAAGGCTGTCTTGACGATGGTTGGGGGAAAGGTCGTGTTTGAAGATATGTAATACCAATTGCATGTAAAACCTTTTATTAATAGGGAACTTAGTGGAAAAATTGTTTATGAATAAAAAAGCGCCTCGCATTCTAGTAGTCGATGACGAACTTAGCATGCGAGAATTACTGGAATATATCTTGAAACGGGAGGGTTATGAGGTTTCCTGTGCGGAAAACGGCCGCAAGGCCATCAAGAAACTTGAGAAAAACCATTATGACCTTTTGCTTTGCGATATTAGATTGGGCGACATGACCGGCCTGGATGTTTTAAGGGCGTCTAAAAAACAGAATCAACAGACAATCGTCATTATGATATCCGCCTATGCTACCACCGAAACCGCGGTAGAGGCCATGAATGAAGGTGCTTATGATTATGTGCCGAAACCTTTTGATAATGATGAATTAAAACATGCCATCAAAAAAGCCCTGGATTTAAAAACCATTGAACATGAAAAAGAAGTTGTTGAAGATGAACTTAAGAAGAATTTGCATTTTGAAAAAATTGTGGGAAATAGTCCGGGAATGATGCATGTTTATAGTTTGGTTCTCCAGGTTTCAAAAACCCGGACAAACATACTTATTACCGGTGAAAGCGGGACCGGCAAAGAACTGATCGCCCGGGCCATCCATGAGCAGAGCGATCGGCGGGACAACCCGTTTGTTCCCATTAGCTGCGGTGGTATTCCTGAAACATTAATGGAGAGCGAACTTTTCGGACATAAAAAGGGTGCTTTCACCGGTGCGGCATTTGATAAAAAAGGGTTGTTTGAAACAGCTCATACGGGGACGGTATTTTTAGATGAAATTGGTGAATTGAGTCTTCCCGTACAGGTTAAGCTGTTAAGAGCAGTTCAGGAAAAGGTGTTTAAACCGGTCGGCAGTAATGAGGATGTTTCCGTTGACATACGAATTATTTCAGCCACCAACAAAAAACTGGAGAAGGAGGTAATTGCCGGTCACTTTAGGGAAGATTTGTTTTACCGGTTAAATGTCATTGAAATAAAGGTGCCGCCGCTTAGGGAAAGAAAAAGCGATATACGCTCTCTGGCTCAGTATTTTCTTGAAAAATATTCCCATGAAATGGGAAAGGAAATAGCGAAGATTTCATCCTATGCCATTGATCTTCTCAATAAGTATGATTTTCCGGGCAATGTCCGTGAGTTGGAAAACTTGATGGAACGGAGCATTGCCCTGTCCAACACCAATATCCTTTTACCGGATAGCCTGGCGATTTCATTACACAAGCGGCGATGGATCGAAGGGATGCATGACCGGCGGTATGATCTGGAAGATGTGCCCAGAGGTGTTTTTCTCGAAGATATATTGGAAGAGATAGAGAAGGCTTATATCAAAAAGGCGCTTGAATGCACCGGGGGAAACAAAAAAAAAGCTGCCGAGCTTCTTGGTATACGGTATCGTTCTTTATGGCACCGGATTGATAAAATGGGACTTGAACAAGCAAAGCGGGCGAAATAAAAATAGTCTAGTGTCCATCCATAAACGGCATCTTTTGGCCCAGAGCTTCGTTTTCGCTCTTTTGAACAAGCAATGCGAACACATTCCTCGTAGCTTGTTGCGGGGAATCTTCAATTATAAGACAAACCTGATTCCGTTTTTTGTAATTCCGTTCACAAAATTTGTAAACTTTCATTTTTATTTCCGGAGATGCGGATTTGATATAACCATTATGATAAAAGTTTATCATAAAATTGATGGTCTCGTAAAAAGTCGTCACCCCGGCGAAAGCCGGGGTCCAGGTCAGTTATAAGTTTTTGAAAACACTGGATTCCGGCTTTCGCCGGAATGACAAAAAAGGACATTTTTTAACTTTTACGAAACCATCAGAATTCAATATCTTAAAATTATTTTGCTATTTTGTTGGTGTTGGTATTAATTTTGCTGTAATTAAAAAAAAACATTATTTTTTGGAAAGGGGGGTGAGGGCGAAATAAGAGTAAAACAATAGGATTTTGGAAGGGGTTATTCAAATTATAATATAACATATTAAAATAAGGAGGATTCAACATGCTGCAAAAATTAAGAAGAAACAATCAAAAAGGTTTTACGTTAATCGAGCTCATGATCGTTATTGCCATCATTGGTATTCTGTCCGCTATTGCGATCCCCAACTTTCTGGAATATCGGAAAAAAGGGCAGGATGCGGCGGCAAGCCGAACCGCAGAGAATTTTTTAGGGTTAACCATGGCCTATTGGTCAGATATGGGCCCGGGGAATTTTGAAGCGGCTACCAACTACACCACGCTTAAGTATACTTTAGATGGTGCCATTGATGCGGGTGGTACCATTGATATGGACGAGGACGGACAAGTTACCGGTTCGGCAACATTCAGTCATGAAAATTCTGGTTTGGTTTTTACACTTCAAGCTTCGGACGGAACTGTCAACTAATTAATACTTGATATAACACCGTAAGATGAATAATAGGGGGGGGGG
>JAUXEW010000121.1 GCA_030620375.1 Desulfobacteraceae bacterium
CACAGAACGACATGGCTACGATCCGACTTCTGAAAGATGACACTTTCCAGGATCTGGGATCAACGGCTTTGAATTACCTGCATAATGACATTAGCAATAAAATCACTGTGTTGGTTAACGGATCGGAAGGTGATCCCAATGCCATAAATACGTCTAAATCCGGCTCTGTTTATGAAATTACATACGTGGTAGAAGATAAAAACGGGACGGCTGAAGTGAAACGCACCGTCAATATTGTTAAGCCGGAAGATGAAAAATCATTCTTTCAATATTGCTTCATCTCCAATGTGGCAGGCAATCACTAACCGCCATGGGGAGAGGCAAAACCATAAGAAAAAAAGAGCCGTGAGAGGGTATGTCGATGAAACTAGCAGTCAGCGGTAAGGGCGGTGTCGGCAAAACGACTTTTGCCGCTATTTTGATTCGGGCCTTAAGCGAAAAAGGTAAACACGTACTGGCAATCGATGCGGATCCGGATGCCAATTTAGCCGCGGCGTTAGGTATCGTGGATGCGGATAAAATAACCCCGATTTCCGAAATGAAAGATCTGATTTTTGAGCGTACCGAGGCCAGACCCGGAAGTATCGGCGGTTTTTTTAAATTAAACCCCAAAGTAGATGACCTTCCGGATGCGCTTTCAGTAAAATTGGATAACATCAAATTCATGAGGCTGGGTGAAGTAAAAAAGGGGGGGGGCGGATGTATTTGCCCGGAGAGTACCCTGTTAAAAGCATTAATTACCCATATCGTGCTGGCCAGGGACGAAGTAGTGGTTATGGACATGGAAGCCGGAATCGAACATCTTGGCAGAGCCACGGCCATGGCCGTGGACAAGCTGATTGTCGTAGTAGAGCCGGGGCGCAGAAGTATTGATACTGCCGGCCATATCAAATCGCTTGCGGCCGACATCGGCCTGAAAAATATTGCCCTGATAGGAAATAAAATCCGGGGTAAAAAGGACCAGGATTTCTTATCGAACAATCTTTCAGATTTTGATTTTCTTGGCTTTATTCCCTATGATGATGCCTTGATTGAAGCTGATTTAGAGGGAATCTCGCCGTATGATGTGGATACGACTGCCATCGCCAAGATTAATGACATCATCAGCCGGTTGTAATGAAGAAAAGAATTATCAGGACCCGGTTGAAAGGTAAATACCCGCGGCATAAGATCCGCCCCGGCGCTGATTCAAGACTTAAAAAGGTGTTTGCCCTCATCGGCTCACCCGAACACAAACCGTTTGTCCCCGATAAGTTTCAGGTTGAGGCCCTAAAAGCCACCAGGCAATCGGATTGCCTGGTTACGGTACCCACAGGCGCAGGAAAAACCTGGATCGCCCAACAGGCAATCGCCGAAATATTCAACGCCGGCGGGAAATCCTGGTATGCATCACCCTTAAAGGCGCTGTCCAACGCCACATACTTAGAATTCGGTGAGATCTTCGGACCGGAAAATGCCGGTATTTTAACCGGAGACCGAAAAGAAAATCCCGACGCACCGGTTATTATCGGCACGACAGAAGTATTGCGGAACCAGCTTTACGACGCCATGCATCTGGGTTTCACCCTGCCCTTTGATTTTGTGGTCTTAGATGAAGCCCATTTTTTAGGAGATAAAGATCGAGGCGTAGTGTGGGAGGAGACCATCATCTATCTTCCCGTCCGGATTCCCATTTTACTTCTTTCCGCCACTATCGGGAATGCCGACCAAATCGCCCAATGGATTTCATCGATCCGGTCAAAAGAATGCCGTGTGATTCAAGAAGAAAGTCGTCCCGTCCCTTTATTCCCTTTGTTTTTTCATCCATCCGGCACCCTTTTTCCATTGGTATCACGTCCGGCCGGCAAACAAAAACCCCGAATGGATAAAACAGTATCCCTTTATGTCAACACCAAAAGAGCGCCCCTGTTAGCACCGCCCAACAGGCTGCCGCCTTTTGGGGAGATTCTACACGTTTTAAAGAAATTCCGGCTCCTGCCGGCGATATGCTTCCTAAAATCGCGGGCTGACTGTGACAAGGCTCTGGAATTATGCACAGAAAATAAAATATTGAATCCGGTGCATCAAGAACGGCTCAGTGCTCAAATCGAAAAACTGGTTTTACAAAACCCTCATATTTCAAAGCATCGGCAGCTGTGGCACTTAGAACATCTATCCTTGGGTTCCCATCACAGCGGCCAACTCCCCGCCTGGAAACTGATATTGGAAAAACTCATGGCAGATGGGCTTTTGGATGTAATTTTTGCAACATCCACTGTTGCGGCGGGTGTCAATTTTCCGGCTCGCTCTATTGTAATGCTCAATTCCGACCGGTTTAACGGTCGGGAATTCTTACCGCTTAATCCAACGGAATTTCATCAAATGGCCGGAAGGGCCGGGCGAAGGGGCATGGATAAGATCGGATTTGCCGTAATACTCCCTGGGAAATTCATGGATATTCGCCATATTGTAAAACTGATAGGACTCCCCTCCTCCAATGTGAACAGCCAAATCCGAATCAACTTCTCCATGGTTTTAAACCTGCTGCTGTCCCATACGCCTGCTGAAATCGAAACCCTTTTATCCAAGTCTTTTGCATCCTTTCAATTCAGCAAGGGTAAAAAAGCAAACCGGAACCAAAACTATTCGGCGTATCAGTATCTGGTGCGGGATTTTTATCGCCATCTTCATTTTTTAAAAGAAAACGGATTTGCAACCGAAACCGGAGAATTAACGGATGACGGGCTTTGGGCGTCTCAACTCCGGGTGGATCAACCCTTGGTGATTGCCGAAGGATTTAGGCAAAATGCGTTCCCTCAATCCGATCCGGCGCTTCTGGCGGCGGCAATTTCGATTTTTGTGAATGAATATGAAACCGACGACCGGATCGACACGGTCTATATCCCGAATAAGCTTTTAAAGATCTATCGCCGGTTGAGAAAACACTTAAAACCGTTATCAGGCCGTTTGATTGAGCAGGGATTTGAGGTAAGACCGCAATACTTGAGGCCCATGGCAACGCTTTATGCATGGGCTACAGGTTACTCCTGGGACAAGGTGCTGGCCGTGGCGGAATTAGAGGCCGGCAACCTGGTCATGTTGATCCTGAGAACAGCCGATAACCTCCGGCACATCAGCGGCTTAAAACAATATTTCCCCGAAGCTGCCGCATCTGCCCAAACGGCCCTCGACCTTATTTTAAGAGACCCGGTGGTGCTTGAAGACACTTAAGTAAAAAGCCGGCCACCCCATCATCAGGGCAACCGGCCTTCATTTTTTTGCTTTTTTATCAGAATATTACAATCCTTTAATCTTTTCAGTTAACTCCGGCATGAATTCAAGGATGTCGGCTTGTACCCCCACTTCGGCAACCTGGAAAATCGGCGCTTTCGGGTTTTTATTTACGGCAACAATAAACGGATTTCCCTTAATGCCGCCCAAATGCTGGAATGAACCGCTGATACCCATGGCCAGGTAGACTTTGGGTTTTACGGTCTGGCCGGAAGTTCCCACCTGGCGTGATTTCTCAAGCCATTTCGCATCTACGATAGGTCGTGAGCAAGATACCACGGCCCCCATGGCGTCCGCCAATTCCTGGGCAATTTCAATGTTCTCTTCGTCCTCTATACCTCGACCGATGGAAACAAGCACGTCTGATTTGGTGATGTCAACATCACCGGCCTCCGCCTCAACTATTTCCAGGAAATGGCGACCGGTCGTAAGATCTCCGGTATCGGCGGACTTGTCAATAACCTGACCGGAAACGCCCTTGCTCTCATCCGGCTGGAAAACGCCCGGTCGGATATTGGCAACCAGTCCGTTCGAAATATCGCATTCCACATGGGTATGGGCCTGACCGCTGTATTCCTGTCTGATGGCTTTAAGGGTATCACCCTCGACTTCATAATCGACGATATCGGAGACGAACGGAGAATCAATTTTAATGGAAAGGCCCGGTGCCAAATCCATACCAAATGTGTCGTGAGGAATCAAAATAACGGCATCATTGGGTAGAATATTCAGTAACACCTTTCGAAGCACTTCGGCATTGGGATATGATAGGGCATCATTATCAATCTTCCAGACTTCCTGATATGATGCAGCCATATCATTGCACAAGGCGTCCACATTTGAACCCGTAACAATCGCTGTCACCGCGGCACCCGCAGCAAACTTTTTTGCTGCTGCGACCAATTCCAATGCTGAGTCTTCGGCGACCCCTTCATTATGTTTAATATAAGCAAAAATCTGTCCAGCCATTATTTGAGCCCTCCTTTGGCCTTTAAGAGTTCAATTAGTTTGTCAACGATCTCTTCCGTGCTCCCTTCGAGCATTTCAGCACCTTCACCGAGTTCAGGCATAAAGTAATCGACTAGTTTTACCTTTGCGCCCCCAGCGCCTACTGCATCTGCGGCAATGCCGATATCGGATGCCCCATGAACGGGAATTTCAACGGATGCCACTTTCCTGATCCCGCGAATTCCGACATAACGAGGCTCGTTGATTCCCGTTTGAATGGAAAGCACGCAAGGAAGATCGATCTCGTGCATCTCCTGATTTCCGCCTTCGATTTCGCGACCCACCTTGAGCTTCTTGTCATCAAGCACTTCAATATGATTAACAAGAGATGCATAAGGAACATCCATCATGGCAGCCAGCATGCCCCCCACCTGGCCGGCACCGTCGTCCGCCTGGGCACCGGTAAAAATCAGATTATAATTCCCTTTTTCAATTTCCGCCTTTAAGATGCCGGCAATCGCTTTACCGTCCGATCCGACAAATGCCGGATCCGAAAGAAGGACCCCATTATCCGCACCCATGGCCATTTCTCGTCTTAATACTTCCTCGGAATCCTCATCGCCGACCGTTACAACGGTGACCGATCCCCCAACTTTTTCAACAATCTGAATGGCTTCTTCTACGGCATAGTTGTCCCACTCATTTACCGAATAAACGAGATCGTCACGAACAATGTCCGTACCGTCCTTTCTCACTTCGATCTCGTTCTCTGCGGTATCGGGAACTCTCTTAACACATACTAAAATCTCCATAACATCCCTCCCAAGTTAAATATATTATAAATTATGTTTAGGCTTTACCCAGCCTGAGGCAGAACATCCCGTCTAAAAGATTAATTATATCATGTTTTCTTAGATAGTGCCCATCCATAATAGGCCGCCTTATTTGACAATGTGACGCTCCACCAACTCCGCCAAATCAATTGCCTCCATTTTTCCTTCCATTCCGGCGACTTTGATGGCGTCTTCAATGTTCACCAGGCAAAATGGGCACGCGGTAACCATAATATCGGCGCCGGCTTCTTTGGCCATCTCTACCCGTAGCACTCCCATCCGTTGTTCCTCTTCAGGCTCATAAAACAGCATTAAACCGCCGCCGCCGCAGCAAAAGGACCGGTCTCTGCATTTGATCATTTCGACCCGCCTTAAGCCGGGGATGGCGTCCAGAACCTTTCTGGGGTCATTATACAGACTGTTGTGCCGTCCCAAATAACAAGGATCGTGATAGGTATATGTCTTGGTGTCGTCTTCCACCTTTTTTAACGTGATGGCCCCGGAGTTGATACTTTTCAAAATTATCTGGCTGATGTGTTCCACCGGTGGCAGATCTTTATAATCATTTTTTAAAGCATTATACGCATGGGGGTCCGCGGTAACGATTTTCGAAACACCGGATTCAAGTATCGCTTCCGTATTGTGCTCTTTTAAGTCTTGGAAAAGCATTTCTTCCCCGAATCTTAGAACTTCATGACCTGAATCTTTCTCTGCCGGCCCAAGGATACCAAAGTCAATGCCGGCGGCGTTCAGGATTTTTATGGTGGCCCGACCAATATCCTGCATCCGGTCATCATATGATGTAATACTGTCCACAAAATACAAAGTTTCCGCGGATTCCTTGCCGTTTAGAACTTTAACGCTGATATCTTCCGGCAGTTCCTTGGTCCATTCCGCTCTTTTTTTCTCCATTTTACCCCACGGATTTCCCCTCTTTTCCAGGGCTCCCAAGGGTTTCTGCAGGGATTGCGGCACCATCCCTTCATCCACCATACCTCTTCTTAAATCCACTATTTTGTCAATGTATTCAATCCCCAAGGGGCATTCTTGCTCACAGGCACCGCAAGTGGTACATGACCAGATTTCATCCTCTTCGTAAATGTCACCGATCAACGGCTGGCTGGGCAAAAAATCCCCGCGAAGCGGGTAATTCTTAAATATCTTGTCTCTCCCCTTAATGGAAATAAACCGTGGCGACAAGGGCCGTCCCACGGCATTTGCGGGACACTGATCCGAACACCTGCCGCAATCGGCACAGGTATAAAAATCGAGAATATGTTTCCAGGTAAAGTCTTCCATCTTCTTCACGCCGAAAGATTCGAGATCATCCAGCTTATCGTCTTCTACACCGTAACGAACCGGTTTAACGTTTCCTCTATCCAGTCGCATAAATAACACATTGAAGATTGACGTAATAACATGAAAGTGCTTGCCCATGGGCAGGAAACACAGAAAAAAGAAAAAGGTCAGATCATGAATGTAAAAGGACATCACATGAATTGCCTGCAGCTTTTCTATCGACGTATGGTTGAATACCAACTTCCAGAGCCAAACAAGGGTCAGTGGTGCAACAAATTCACCCGCCAGACCCTTTTGATGCTGTGCCGCCATTAACGTTGCTTCGAAAGCGCTTTCAGACACCATCAGCAAAGAGATCAGCCCTAATACAAAAACGGCCTCTGCCGTGTGATCGTGACCGTATTTTTCAGGTACGGCGTATCTCTCAGGCTTGAGAATTCCTCTTCTGTAAGCGGCAATGATACATGCGATCAACACGGCCGTAGCCGCATAATCTTTTATGAAATTATAAATATGTCCCAGCACACCGCCTAACCCGGGGAATACAAATCCATCGAAAATGCCGATAACCACCAGCGAACTGGACTGGATGGATAAGGTTAAAAATCCGAAAAAGATAACGATATGAAGGACACCGGCTACCATGTACCGGGGTTGGCGATACTGCACAAACCAGATTTTTAGAACCTGAAAGATTCTTTCCGGCCAACGGTTGAATCGGTTATCCGGTGCCGCTTTTACCAGAGGTGCCAGCCGCCGGGCTATGATATAGGCAAACACGGCAGCCCCTACAATAGGAATCAATAAAGAAAAGATGACCATCGGTATACCCAGAACCGATGCATTGGCTGGTCCGATCAAGGCTGTTTCCATTTTTTAAGCTACCCTCTTCCTTCAAAATATTTTAGCAATTAATTTAAAATTTGATTCTCCGTATTAGACCGGTTTTCACATAAGCTATCACCACTAACAAAGAGATTTTTTACCGTCAAGAAAAAAATAGTTTTTTAAGGACAATGAAGCGCCTCGCTGCAAGTGGGTGGGATATTTTCGCCGTCAATGAACCGAACCGAACCGTTACGGCTGCAAAAGCCGTTGACAATTTGCAAAAAATGGCTCAAAAAGTGGAAACTGTCCAAGACAAAGGAGACACAATGGGGGAAGCAATAAAAAAAATTACCCTGGATATGAAGAAAGCCCAATTATCTCAGGATCTTGAAAAGTACAAAGAAAAGGCTATTGAATGGGGCGCCTCACGGTCAATCATTGTTAAAGCGGAAGAAATCCCTGTAGACGAGCGAATCACTTTAAAATGCCAAATCCCCAGATGTTTCGGGTATGGTGCGAGCGCACACTGTCCGCCACACACACTGGCGCCTGAAAAATTAAGGGAAATTTTAAAAAAATACCATCGGGCGGTCTTTTTCATCAAAGACGTCCCTCCGGACGTCATTGTCAGAAACAAAGCGACCATAAAAGAGCGGATCAAAGCGTACCAAAACATTTTCAAAATCGTCAGCGAAGTTGAGTCAATGGCGTTCTATGACGGCCATTACCTGGCTTTCGGCTTTGCCGCCGGATCATGCCGACACACATTTTGCGCTCAGGAGGACACGTGTCAGGCAATGGAAGGTAAACGATGCAAATTTTCAATTCTCAGCAGGCCTTCCATGGAAGCTGTCGGTATTGATGTCTATAAAATGGTCGCATCCGCAGGATGGGACATTTATCCTATCGGTAGCAATGCTAAACCCGAGAAAGTTCCAAAAGGCACACTGGCAGGGATTATCATCGTTCAGTAAACCACCGCCCGCCGTGTTCTGTCCCCCTCCGTCATTTAGAAAGGATGGTTCTTCTCCAAATTAGTTGGAGAAGAGGGTCCAAGGATTCAAGGGGTCAAGGATTCAAGGGTTTGTTTTCTAAAGACTTTATCAGCGCCTTTAACATTC
>JAUXEW010000245.1 GCA_030620375.1 Desulfobacteraceae bacterium
GTGGGCTTTATCCTGCTGGTTCTGATCAGCATCTCAACTTACCGCAACCTGGATCGCCAGAAAGCAATGGCCCTCAGTTTTCTGCACCGGCAAGGCGAAGGCTTGATTCTTTCCCTTGAGGCGAGTGCCCGCACGGGAATGAAATCCCTCATGTGGCAGGAGATATCCTTAGGTAGTCTTTTGCAGGAAACGGCTAAAAACAAGGATATCGCCTACGTATATATTGCCGATGAGCATGGGACAATTGTTCACCATTCGGATAATTTCAAAATGGGAACATTGGTTGAGTGGAAACCCCGCATTACAAAAGAAGATCAGATTGATACCCGGATAATCACACTTCCCGAAAATTCCCAAATCTATGAACTCGCAAAATTTTTTTCACCCATGTATGAACCGACGATGATGCATCATAGAAACAGCCAGATGGGTCTGGACTCAGGGCATCTGGCCAATTCTCATTCACATCGCGGTGATATCATTATACTCGGAATGAAAATGACGGCTTATGAGCAGGCACGTCAAGCTGATATTCAGCATGCATTCATTATGGCCGCCATCATATTAATTCTCGGTTCGGGGGCCCTGTTCTTTATCTTTGTTATTCAGAATTACTACCTTGTGGATAAAACCCTGAGGCAAACCAGGGATTATACCCGTGAAGTAGTCGCAAACATGGCCAACGGATTGATAAGCATCGATTCTGCAGGCAAGATTGTTTCCTTTAACTTATTAGCGCTCGAGCTGCTCGGTATAGAGGAATCAAAAGCGCATGGTATGGATTTAGGGTCATTGATTGAGTTTGAAATATCCGGTATTCAGGGCACCCTGATTGAATGCCTTCCCGTGCTGGATTTTGAAATCTATTATCAACATAAAGCCGGCGAAATGGTCCCGCTGGCTTTAAGTGCCACCCCAATTAAAGATGGAAAAGGAGGATGCAATGGGGCGGTCTTAATATTGCGGGATTTGAGAGAAATCAAATTATTGCAGGAGAAGGTAAAGCGTTCCGAAAAATTGGCTGCAATCGGAGAACTGGCCGCCGGGGTCGCCCATGAGATTCGCAATCCGTTGAGTTCGATCCGCGGGTTCGCACAGTTTTTGAGGCATTCCTTGAAAGACAAACCGCAGGAGAAAGAATATGCCGAAACAATGGTTACCGAAGTTGATCGAATAAATAGAGTGGTTACCGATCTGCTCACATTTGCACGGCCCATGGCAGTTGAAATTTCGCCAACGGATATTACAGATCTTATTGAACACTCCGTCCGATTGGTAGAGGCAGATGCTTTGTCGCGCGAAATAACTATAAAGCGGAAGATTTCAGATTTGACCAGGCTCCCATTGGACACCAATCAAATTACCCAGGCGCTTTTAAACCTTTTGCTCAATGCCCTGCAAGCCGTGCCGCCTAAAGGCCACATCGAGATCGGCGCTGATTTGGATGCGTCCGACTCGCAGCTTCATCTCTGGGTAAAAGACAATGGCCCCGGTATTCCCAGCACGCAAATAGAAAAGGTCTTTGAACCCTTTTATACGACCCACGAAAAAGGCACGGGCTTGGGCCTTTCCATAGTCCATAAGATTGCCGAAAATCATAACGGTGAAATTAGAGTAAACAGCCCGCCCAAAGGATCGACCCGGGGTTGTTGTTTTTCCATCATTCTGCCGACTATCGTTACTAAAAAAACACCAGGAAAGTATAAACGGACGAAGTATCAAAGGACTCTGCATAAGGAGAACCAATGAAGCCAAAAATCCTTGTAGTCGACGATGAGCGTTCTCATCGACAGATGATCGAAGCTGTCCTCTCCGCCGAGGGCTATGAAATTGTACAAGCTGAAAATGGACAGGCGGCCATTGATGCTGTCGCGGAAAAATTCTACGATCTGGTCATCATGGATATCCGCATGCCGGAGCTTGGCGGAATAGAAGCGCTTAATGAAATAAAAACCATCAGTCCTGGAATACCGATCATTATTATGACAGCTTATGCCTCGGTCGGTACGGCCGTGGATGCACTAAAATCCGGCGCATCCGATTATTTGACCAAGCCTCTGGACATTGAAGAACTTAAGATCCTGGTCGCGAAAACCCTGCGAATTCACCAGCTCGAAGAAGAAAATATTTATTTAAAAGAAAGATTAGACGATCGTTTCGATTTTTCGAACATCATCGGGCAAAGCCCGGCCATGAACAAACTGTTCGAAACCATGGGTTTGGTGGCACCCTCTGAAGCCACAGTTCTCATTGTCGGTGAAAGCGGGACCGGAAAGGAGTTGATTGCCAACGCTATACACCAAAACAGTTCCCGTAAGGACCGGCCTTTTATAAAAGTCAATTGCGCCGCCTTGCCTGAAACACTTTTAGAAAGCGAGTTGTTCGGTCACGAGAAGGGCTCTTTCACCGGAGCCACAGCTCAAAAACAGGGTCGTTTTCATCTGGCCCACAAATCCTCCATTTTTTTGGATGAAATAGCTGAAATGGCACCAACCACCCAGGCTAAAATTCTGCGGGTGCTCCAGGAACGGGAATTTGAACGCATAGGGGGCACCCAAACAATAAAAGTCGATACCCGGGTCGTTGCGGCCACCAACAAAAATCTTGAAGCGGAAATTGCCGCCGGTCGTTTCCGGGAAGACCTTTACTATCGGCTTAATGTGGTAACCCTTGAGGTTCCGCCAATGCGTGAGCGTCGTGAGGACATCCCAAATTTAGCGGATTTTTTTCTGAAACAATATGCAAAGAAAAATCACCGCCTCATTCACGGATATACCCCAAGGGCGACAGACCTGCTGATGCGTCACGATTGGCCCGGTAATGTGCGTGAACTGGAAAATATCATTGAACGGGCCGTAATCATGTCAAGGGGTGAGGTAATCACGCCTTTGGAATTTCCAAATGATATACAGGACCTGGATGAAGAGCTAAAAGATTCGCAAATCAATTTGACCCCGGGCAGATCCCTCAAGGAAGTCGAAAAAGCGATGATCCTTCGGACCCTGGAGGAGACCGGCGGCAATCGTACCCATGCGGCCAGAATTTTGGGAATTACGCGCCGGACGCTGCAGCTCAGGCTGAAAGACTACGGTATAAACCCATAATCCGGACGAGCCGGTTGTAGCGAAGCGTAAATCCCGATTTATCGGGGAATTGTAAATTGAAGATTGTAAATTGAATATTTGTGGATGTCGCTTCGCTCCGTTCTTTTTAAAATCGAAAGAATACCTTTGAGGAAGATTGCTGCCATCATGTTCGACTAACGTGGTATCGTTTCGCAGTGGACAAAGCGATAATCCCGAATTAGTCAAGCGTGAATATTCTATGCTTTAATGAACCTGATCAGCCTACTCTGCGAAATTATTTCGCACCCGCCACATTTCCAGCATGGCCTTGATGATCACGAAAACAAAAATCACCCCGAAAAGACCACCTCCGGGTACGTGCAGCCAGAAGAAAACCGGCGAGATATAGATTTTCAGCCACATGGCGGCAATATCGATGAACACACCGACAAAAGGCAGTGCGACCAGCCAGGTTCGGGTTTTAATCCCAAGATCCAGAAACAGGGTTATGGTACCCATAAAAATAAATATCATGTTTATGCCGAAAAGATGAATGTGGGTCCATTTAAGGAGCCAGACGAACTGTTCGGAGTGAAGGAACATAGGCTTTTCAGTCTCCTTTTCAGTTAGCTCTTCGGCAAACAGATCACCACGGTTTTCGTCTTCGGCCTTGCCAGCAGGTTTTTCCATTTCCGGCATCGATTTGCCGCCCCGATGTTCCATCTGGGAAGATGAAAAGAACGTTGGGATAATGTCGTGCACGATGATTTGCCCCATGGCGCCGGCCATTGCCATTGCCATGGTTAAAATAATGCCGGAGATCAGGGCTTTGGCCGGCACTGGAAACGTTTTGAGTTTTGGCCAGTTTCGGTTTTGATTTTCAATATGATTTGTATTCAATTGGTAACGGCTCCTGTTATAATCCATTTTAGATTTTTGATTTCCGATTTTGGATTGGCGGTATCGCTTCGCTCTATCCATTAATTAAATCGACAGAATACCTTAAATCCAAAATCCCCAATCCAAATTCTAAAATCTACCAATAGTTCATCGTCGGTATGAAATCTTGTCTCAAACGGAATGTAATTATGACAATCTCTAGCATGCGTCATTCACCGGTAAAGTTGGATCCGGCATACTTCCCGTCAGAATTTAAGAAGATGTAGACCACCTTTGGATCTCCTTCTTCGCGCTGAAAGGAAACCACAACCTCATTTTTGCCTTCA
>JAUXEW010000291.1 GCA_030620375.1 Desulfobacteraceae bacterium
TATTTGGCTTCATAATCGAAAAATTCCCGGGTTTGGTCAGGTACGATTTCGATAATCGGCAACGCTTCCAGTTTCTTGTTTCCGATGACACCACCGGTAAGCTCGGTACCGGCGATATAGGTTTCGACCATCACGGCGCAATCGTAGCCGATGGCTTTATCCAGTGCGCCTCGCAGGTCACCGGTAGATCTCACAATGGACATTCCCACGCTGGACCCGCCTGCCACCGGTTTGACCACCAGGGGCAGGCCAATTTTCTTCACACAGGCGTCATCATCCACACGGTCGTTACGGTCGTAAATAATGTAGGGCGGAGATGGCAGACCGGACTTTCCGTAAAGCTGTTTGGTGACCGCTTTGTTCATGGCAAGCGCACTTCCAAGAACACCCGAACCCTGATAGGGAATATGGAGTAGATCGAGCAGGCCCTGAACCGTACCGTCTTCACCATACGGTCCATGGAGGATAATCAATGCAACATCGATCACTGAGGCATCGTTGACCAACCGGCCCAGATCGGTTTTGGGGTCATATCGCCGGATATGGTACTTGTCTTTATCCAGGGCCTCATAGACCTGGTCGCCGCTTTGCAGCGAAACCTCACGTTCGGAAGAAATGCCTCCGGCGAGAAGAGCGACAGTAAGCTTTTTCATGGATATTGATCCTTTTTTTTGTTTTTTTTCGAGGCTTCCAGCCGTTCTATCAGTTTGCCCGAATATTTCTGGGGCATTTCAAACTCTATGGGCATATTCCCTGTGGAGTTTAGTTTCATAATAAGGAAGTTCAGTTTTTTTAAAGTGTGATATTTTTCAGCGGTGTCTTCCATACCGCTCAGAAGATCTTCAGTGCGTTCAATTTCTTTTTTTAATTCAATTTCCGGGGGCAGGCAATCTGCATTTTTTAAAATTTTATAGGCCAACCGCAACTCATCCGCCACATGACCGTCATTTTCAAATATGAGGGGTTTGCCGGTGCCCGCTAAATTCTCAAATTCACCCTTTTGCTGAGCACGGCGAATGCGTTCTTCTATTATTCTGTCAAATCCTGGAAACATATTCAGTAACCGTTCATAGGTTCAAGGGTTCAAGGGTTCAAGGTTGCATTCTCGTCTCTGGAGTGCATTTGGGATGTGTATTTCCGAGAAAAGCGTCAGTTTCGTCAGGTCTAATCCAAAATTTTGAGCCAAATTGACAATTATTTGGCAAAACAAGCATTCGGGTAAACGAGGATTTTGGATCTTTAATGCCTTCTTTATCTTTAATCCTAAACGCTGAACGTTGAACCCCTGAACGCTGAACCCTATACGATAAACATACCATATTTGATGATGTTTTAAAATTACAAAATTTCAAGATAAAAAAAATCTATCAGACGGAAAAAACCGGCGGGAAATTCAAAAGTTATAATTGACCCGGACTGAAACTATTTGGTAATAATAATGAACCAATACCAATTGCATATTGAAAATTAGGTTGAGCATCGGAACTATCAATCATTAGAAGAGGAAACAGTGCATGAAAAAAATAGCCTTTGCCGGAACCGACGGAAGGACATTGTTAAGTGCCATGGTGATAGGTACTGCGACCAGCGACATTTATGATGACGCATTTAAAGGGGTCGTCATTCGGGGGACACCCTCGATGCCGAAATTTTCTGAAATCATGAATTGGCCGGTGGAGTTTATCGCAACAAACAGCAATTCCGTTGAGGATTATACGACCGCAATTATTGCGGCCTTGACAGAAAAGAAAATAGACTATGTGATCCCCATGCCGGAAGCACTTTTATTTGAAGGTTTGGTGGATGCCGTCGAACACGCCGGTTTTGGAGATCACATCATCGGTTTGAGAAAATCCGGCGCGTTCATCGAGGGTGATAAAATAGAGTGCAAAAAACTTTGCCGGGAGGCGGGTATTCCGGTGGCAACTTCCTGGAATGAGGTGGACGCCAAAGATTATCAGAACATATTGCAGACCTGTTTGAAATATATCCATGCCTATGGGGGTGCCGTATTGAAATATCCTTACAGCGCCGGTGGAAAGGGTGCCCGTATCATATTGAACTCCTGGGAAATCAGAGAAGTTTACGATAAATTGATCAAAGATTACAAAGCCGGCTATAAAAAAATGTTTGGCGGCCAAGGAAAATGGCCGCTATTAATTGAGTCCCTGATGTCGGGGGTGGAAATAAGCTTTACAATTTTGGTGGATAATAAGGGGAATTTTCAAATTTTACCCACCGCCATGGACTATCCGGAACGATTTGAAGGTCCCGCCGGCAAAAACAATCCGATTACCGGCGGTATGGGAGCTGTTTCACCCCATCCGCTGGAAACACCGGAATTAACCAAAATGGCAGGTGATGTAATTGCCGGACCGCTAATTGAAGCGATGAGAAAAAAGGAAATTTTGCGGCCCTGTATACTCTATCCCGGCTGTTTTGTCTCGCTGGATGACGCCGGACTCCCAACGGCAATACGGGTGTCTGAAATTAACATTCGTCCCGGAGAACCCGAGGCCCAACCGGTCATACGTCGCCTGAGAAATCTGGGAAACCTCATCCAAGCAACCCTGGAGGGCAACTTAGATAGAGTTGAACCGGAAGTAAGAACGGATCAACTGGCCATGTGCTCAGCGCTGGTGACGGGAAGGGGAGGGCCGGACGGCCAGAAAGGGTACCCCTGGTCCTGCACCCGGGGAGAACCGGTTGAAATTGATTTTAAATATATGAAACGCAAGGGCATTCAAGTGATTCCTTCAGCCATGATGGGTTCGCCCCAGGACGGCGGTTTTAAATCCGATGGAACCCGTGTGGCTTTTTTAAACGCGAACCTGACTGTCAAATCCGATGAAAGTCGGGGAGAGGCCGCCGAACGGTTCAGAAAAAAACTGCTGGCTGCTTTTGACAATGGAAAGATCAGGGTAATTCCCCGGGAAGACCCCAACGGTAATCGGTTGGATCTAAGGCGAGATATCGGTTTCCATTACCTGGAAGCGGAAAAAATATTCCCGGATTGATCAAAACAACCTTTTTAATAAAAAGAGAAAGAGTGTCACGCTGCGTCAGCGCTTCCTTTATTCTTGTCAGCCGGAGGATAAGTCATTTAGGTAATTTAAGTCACACTTGTCAGCCGTTGCTTTGGCGGACTATGCATTCATTTATGGCCGCCACTGTTGCCACCGCCATGACCGCCACTGTTGCCGCCACTGTTGCCCCCGCCATGGCCGCCACTGTTACCGCCGCCA
>JAUXEW010000304.1 GCA_030620375.1 Desulfobacteraceae bacterium
AGGACTCTGCCGTGACGAGGGCTTTTGAAAAGGTTGCGGAAAAAATGGCAAAACTCGTACCTTAACTGAGTGAGGCTTCTGTTGAGCGAATCTCAATCAATTATCTGTTGCTTGTTCAACAAACAAGCGGTACGAAGCATAAAAGGAAAAGCTGTGTTACAACTCAAAATAGTACAAAACGGTACACTTGAAATGACACCGCAAACGGGTATGACCGATAACCGGCCCACATGTTCACTGATTGAATCTGAAGGTTGGAACATATTGGAAAAATGGAAGCTATTGATCGATCTTGATCATCCCGTTAAGGACAGTGCCGATCTTGTTAACGCACTTGCGTCCATAGACGTCGCCCCTGAACAGATAAAAGTCATTATATTAACGCACCTTCATCCTGACCATATCGGTCATAAAGATTTGTTTCCCAATGCCCTGTTTATATTTCATGAAAATGAAAGATTGTCATTTCACTTTAAAGAAAATCGAGTATTCGAACTGGAAGGCGATGTGGTTTATGAGCTTTCAGACGACGGATGGCCCCAATATGTGGACACTTTACCCGACCTTAAAAACCTCGGCAACAGTATTTATATTCGGCATTGCCCGGGCCATACCCGGGGATCATTGGTGATATTTGCCTGCATTGAAGACCTGGTATATGCGTTTGTCGGGGGGACATTTCTTAACAAGGAGTATTATGAAAAGTGGCAGCCCCCCGGTATGTCCTGGAAACAGGAAAGCATTTACGAACATATGGCGTTCGTAAAAGAACATTCGAATGTAATTGTACCTGGACATGGCGAGCCATTTAGGATTTAACATAAAAAAATATATAATGAGGGAAAATTAAAACCAAACAAAAGGATGGAATATGAGTACCATTAAAGTAACAACGCTTGTTGAGAATACGGTTCCACCGGGGCTATCCCCTCTTCTTGGAGAGCTTGGACTTTCCTTTTTAATCGATACGGGCGAAAAGAAAATTCTTTTTGATGCCGGTCAGGGATTAGCCATTTTAGACAATGCCCGGGCGTTGGGCATCGACTTGAGTGAAATCGACACGGTAGTTTTAAGTCACGGCCATTTTGATCATGCAAGGGGAGTAAAAAACCTTCTCGGCTGCAACAACAGATTTACGCTTGTTGCCCACCCCGAAGTTTTTGACAATAAGATGGCCGGAGGGGGAGGGGACTATTTATCTATCGGGATCTCCGATGACAAAGCGGTGCTTGAAAACAGCGGGATTAAGATTCTTCTTGATGAAAATTCCGTTGAAATCGCCCCCGGCATTCGAACCACCGGTAAAATTCCCATGGAAACCGACTTTGAGGAAGTTGAAGCCATGTTTTTCAAAGGTGAAAGCGGTCAGGAGATTCCGGACAAGATTGAAGACGACAGAGCATTGATATTGGATACCGAAAAAGGAACCGTTGTTATCTTCGGCTGCGCGCATCGGGGTCCCATCAACACCCTGAATCATGTGGTGCAGCTGACCGGAAACAAAAAGATACATGCGGTTATGGGCGGACTCCATCTATTGTTTGCGGATGATGAAAAACTCAAAAAAGTAGCGGCCTGTTTTCGTGATTTTAGTATCGAAAAAATGGTGATCGGGCATTGTACCGGGTTTAAGGCAATGGTCTCCCTGGTGAATGAGTTCGGCGACAAGGTCATACCCAACACGGTGGGAAATGTGATCGAGTTTTAATTTCTCTGATTATCTGTTAATTTTTAAAAATATTATTAACCACAGAAGAACACGGAAAAACACAGAACAAAGAAATAGGTTTGGCATCGCTAAAACAATAAATTATTCTCCGTGAGGACTCTGTGAAAAATCCGTAGTCGTGGTAGAAAAGGAGATTTACGATGCCGATATTTGAATATTTATGTTTGGATTGCGGGAAGTCCGGCGAAAGCCTTATCGTTAAACTGGACGACCAGCTGCAATGCGGTTTTTGCGGTAGCAAAAATATGAAAAAACTTCTATCAGCGCACTCGTCAATGTCCGGTCCGGCTAAAAATAAAATGCCTGGGCCCGGCGATACTGCATGCTGCGGGTCCTCTCCGGGTGAAGCAACCGGCTGTGCCGGACCAGGCAGCTGCTGTGGGAAGAATTTTGATTAAAGCGATTGCCGGTTTCAAATAAGATAAAATTTCAGAATCAAAAATTCGGAGTAAAGAAAGAGTTCTTATGATTGATGATTTCGACGCATTTGTGGAGAGCCTGCAAAATCAGATATTTGATGAAACAAAAGAGGCCTTTGGTGAGGCAGGATTTCAGAGATGGCGTAAGCCGCTTTATAACGGAAGGCTTGAAAATCCCGATGCCCATGCTCGTATCACTGGTAAGTGCGGTGATACAATGGAGATTTTTTTAACATTTGAAAATGATCGTGTAAAAGAGGCATCATATATTACGGATGGCTGTGGTTCAAGCACGGTATGCGGCTCCTTTGCCACAGAGATGGCCATCGGAAAAAATCCGGATGAAATTTCAGAGATCACGGGAGAAGCGGTATTACAAAAAATAGGACGGTTTCCGAAAGAAGATGAACACTGTGCTTTTCTCGCTGCGGAAACACTACAGGAAGCGCTGAAGCACTATCTCGAAAATTATGCAAAAGTCAAAAATATGAAAGGAGAACAAGAATGAAAAAAATTGCGGTAATCGGTTGCGGTGCTTACATGGACAGCGGTTACGGATGTCCCGGGGAATGGAGATGCCTTAAAGCGGCGGCTTTGGGAGAAGGTAAAATCGAAGCACCTTCATCGGTAGCCGCATTTGTAAAATGTGAATGTCCGGGACGGGCACTTGTACCCACGGTGGGGATGGCCATGAAAATGTCGGAAATAAAACCGGACGCGATTTATTTAAGCTCATGCCTGGTCAATGCGAAACCCGGATGTCCCTATTCAAATGCAGAGGAGATGGCGAAAATTATTGCGGATAAAACCGGCATTAAGGTGATTCTGGGCACCCATGAATATCACTGAAGGGCAG
>JAUXEW010000003.1 GCA_030620375.1 Desulfobacteraceae bacterium
ATGCTTTTTTCCTTTGGATAGATTTCATAAGTTGGAATTTTTTTTGGCGGTATTTTTTCAACCGGTAAAGGGACTGGCGGGGGCTGCTGCCGCACCATAAAATGATGCATCAAAACGCCTGCAGTCACCACCAATAAGATCAGGATGGAAAACCCTACACAAACTTTAATCAGGTAATTTTCCCCTCCTGCCGGTCGTTTTTTATTTTTTTTACGGATATTTTTTTTTACGGTTTTTCTTTTTGCCATCTAAAGTCTTTGAACAAGCAATGCGAGCGCATTCCCCGTAGCTTGCTGCGGGGAGGCTTCAATATCATTATCAGAGCAGTCGGAAAATCTTAACGCCAAGCTAACCATGACCCTAATCGAGGAAAAACTCGATTTTAGCCAACCTTACCCTTGAATACGCTTAAAAATATCATAACTAACCAATATTTCAAGCGCTCGCATTATCTGATTGTCCGACTGAAGCTGTTCTAAGTCAAGTACGCCATACCGATTTTCACCACCACGAATCCTGTTTTTTCGATTATCTTCATCCTCGTTAAAATCCTCTTTACGCCCCTCAGTCTGATCCGGTTCAGCTTCGAGGTGGTTGATGAGATCCTTTTCTTTTAGCCGGCCATTTTCTTCTCTTTCCATGCTTATATGTTCAATTATTTTATATTTCAGTACGATATCGGGATCAATGCCTTTTGCCTGAATGGACCTTCCGTCAGGCGTATAGTATCTCGCAACAGTCAGCTTTAAACCAAATCCGTCACGCAAGTTTTCTACCTGTTGGACAGATCCTTTACCAAAAGAAATTGTTCCCAGGATCAAGGCTCTTTTGTGATCTTGGAGAGCTCCCGCAACAATCTCCGATGCACTGGCACTGCCGCCGTTAATCAGCACAACCACCGGGTAATCCCGTTTTTTCGCATTAGCGTGCGCCTTAAACACTTTTGCATCTTTCTCCTGTCTCCCTTTAACCGTCAGTATGATTCCCTCTTCCAGAAATAAATCCGACGTGTCAATGGCTTGATTGAGCAGACCGCCCGGATTGTCTCTCAGGTCAAGAACAAGCCCTTTTAAGGGGTCATCCTGGGATTCCAACTCATTTAAAGCGGTCTTAAGATCCCGGGCTGTTTTTTCTTGAAAATTGGTTACCCAGATATACCCATAACCCGGTCTTAAGACTTGATGCTTCACACTTTCAATGGGGATGACATCACGAATTAAGTTAAACTCTATCGGCTCGGGTTCTCCCTCACGGACGACGGTGATTACAACAGAAGTTCCCTTGGGGCCCCTCATTTTTTTTACGGCATCCCTTAAATCTCTTGTCGGTTCACCATCAGCCTTTATGATTTTATCACCGGCTTTTACGCCCGCTTTATGCGCCGGAGTCCCTTCGATCGGTGCCACTACGGTAACAAATCCACCCCGCATGGCTATGCTGATACCGATACCCGTAAATTTTCCTTGGGTATCAACTTGTAAATCCTCCAGGGCCTCCGGCGGGAGAAGCGTAGAGTGTGGGTCAAGGCTGTGAACCATTCCTTGGATCGCTTTCTGGATCAATTCATAGGGATCTACGGGGTCTACATACATTCGTTCAACGATTTCAATTACATCACTGAACAGTTTAAGGCCTTTGTAGGTCTCCTCATTGCTTGCCGATAGATCCCGGTGGAATCCGGCCCCCACTGTCCAAAAAACAACGGCAATTCCCAGTAGTATCCATAGCTTAACATGTCTATTTTTCTTGGTTATCATATAGTTACTCCTTATTATCCGATTGGTCTCGCCAAATCCGACGCTCGCTGTTTTAAGTTCAACCGAATTTCGAGGATTTATCCGCCCCGGGTGGGTTGAAACCGTTCGCCTGACAAAAAGATTGGGCACGAAGGGAGGTTTTAAAACAATTCCTATCCCTTTTTAATCCATAATAACGGATCTAAAGGTTCCCCGTGATGACGAATTTCAAAATAAAGTTTAGGCCCGATCAACGAACCTGAATCTCCCACGGTAGCGATGACCTCACCGGTTTCCACATATGCGCCTGTTGTTATAAAAACCTCCTCTATGTTCGAATAAACCGTATAGTAATGATTCCCGTGATCAATGATAATCATGTTCCCATACCCTTTAAACCACTCGGAGTACAGGACTTTCCCGGAAAACAAGGCATGTATCGGTTCTCCTCTATCCGTTTGAATATCGATCCCGTTTCTAAAATTGATGACATTATATTTAGGATTTCTATACGGTCCAAAATAGGAAATGATTTTACCCTTCGCCGGCATTTTTAGCAACCCCTTTAAGTTAACGAAGGGACTGCTTGGCGTTTTTCCATCTCGCGCTGTTAGGTCCGATTCTTTGCTATAAGATTCAATTTTCAAATCCAGGGCGTTGGCAGCCTGTTTTAACGATTCCATGACAGCCAGTTCGAGCCGCTTTTGGCTTTGAATGTAAACAAGCAGTTTGGAGCGTTTGGCTTTTTCCCGGGAAAAAATTCGCGTTTGATTATGCAATACGGTATCCAGTTTAAGCTTTTCCGCCTTTTGTTGTTTTTGTTTTTTCAGCAGTTCTTTTTGACAGGCAATATCTTGGCCATAGGCAATCAATATGCTTCCATCACTCGCCAATATCCGTTCAAAGATCGTTTTTCGTTTAACAAATTCATACATGGATTCGGCTGACGAAAGAATGTGCGGCATGCCCCCAAGTCGGTTGAGTTTGTACAATGCAACCAAACGCCGGTCGACATATCCCTTATGGGTATCAATTTCTTTTTTCAATTGCCCGGACCGTATTTTGATTTTATTAATTTTGTCATTCACCATCGACAGTTCGGACTGTAAATCGATCACTTCTTTCCGAACCGTGTTTAAGACCAAATCAATCTCGTTTAATCCGTTGATAATAGTTTTCTCTTTTTTAGTAAGCGTTATGACCTTGGACTCGCTTTTTTCCAGATGCTCATTAACAGTATCTGCCGCTTTTACAAGGGTTTGCAATGACGAATCGTCATTCTTGTAAGCTGTTTGTTCATTTTTTTCATTTTCTATAAACTTGACAAAGCCTTCCTTATTCTGAATATATCCCACCTGTCCTTTGTGAACGACTTTAAGCCAGCCGTTTATTGACTCCAAAATAACTATTTTTTCGCCTTTATTAAGCATTTTTATCGGTGGCTTTTGTTTCCCCGGTACGGGGCGGAAGTTTAAAGAATTTACATTTACCACGCCAATATCATTCGGTCCGACAGCTGAAATATCAGCTGGTGTGAAAACCCATATGATACTGACCGTAAAAACTAATATTCTTTTAAAAACTGTTTGAGTGAAAGGTAACACCCCAGCCACCCCACGAAAATACTGCATAATATTATCCCCAGGGAAATATCGGAAGGGAAAAACCGGATCATAAATAAATCGGATGAGATCCCCTGAAAAATATTTGAAGATACCAATAAAAATCCTAAAAATGAGGCGATTATTCCGATTAGCCCGCCCAGCGCCCCCAGAATAAAGCCTTCAATATAAAACGGTATCTTGATAAATCTTTCGGTCGCCCCGACCAGACGCATGATCTCAATTTCTTCACGTCTCGAATACAGCACCAGGCGGATCGTATTTCCGATAATAAACACCGACGCCATAAAAAAAAGACCCCCCATCCCGAATGCCGCCAATCGAAACAAATTGAAAATATTTACGAATCTTTTAAGCCAGACCTGGCCGTACTCTACGTCTGTCACCAACGGAATGGATTCAATCCGCTCGGCCAATGTTTCAATATCTGTCATATCTTTAAGAGAAAGTGCCAAGCTGATTTCAAAAGCATCCGGCAGAGGATTTTTGTCAAGATCTTCCAGCAAGGAAGACTGCCCTTTCATTTTTTCTCTGAGAAAAATCAGCGCCTCTTCTTTGGATATGAAATGGGCATCCTGCACCCCATCGTGTTGCTTAATTTTGAATTCAATCTCCACTAGTTTTTCGTTCGAGATTCCCGATCTCAGGTATGCCATAATCCGGATCCCTTTTTTCCATGCGGTAATCATGTCATTTGTGTTCAAAACGAATAACCCGAAGGCACTGACAATAAAGATGGACAAGGCGATAGTGGTAACGGCGACGGTGTTTAAATAGCCGTTTTTGAAAATATCTTTTATGGCACGCGTTACAAATTGATTCATGGTTTTAATCTTGTCGGCCGGCGGTTAATGTTTCCAAATGTCCTTCTCGCAGATGAATGACTCGTCCGTTAATCTTATTCGGCAGGCTCTCATTGTGCGTCGCCATAATAACGGTTGCACCCCTGGAATGAAATTTATCCAAAAGGTCAATGATAACATCGGCTGAAACGATATCCAGACTTCCCGTAGGTTCATCGGCAAGGATAATTTTAGGTTCCCCCACGACGGCTCTCGCAACCGCAACTCTCTGCTGCTCGCCACCGGACAGCGTGGGCGGAAACGCATTGAGTTTTTTTTCGATTCCCACAATTCTCAATACACTTTTCACCTTTTTCTGCGTTACGCTGCTCTTTTTGCCCTTGGCTTCAAGAACCAGTGCAACATTCTCAAAAACCGTTTTGGTGGGTATCAGTTTAAAATCCTGGAAAACGATTCCGAATTCACGACGAAGCAAGGGAATTTTTTTTCGCTGGATCCTCGATATGTTCACCCCCTCGATCAGGATCTGTCCTTCTGATAAGGTTTCGCCAAGATAAAGCAGTTTGAGTAACGTGGATTTTCCGGCACCGCTCGGCCCGCAGATAAATACAAATTCGTTCTTGAAAATATCAAGCGTTATGTCGACCAACGCATTTTTTTTACCAAAACGCTTAAAGACATGAAACATCCGGATAATAGCCGCTTTTTCATTTCTTTCCATCATTTAAAATACCCTGGGACATAATTGAAGCCTCCCCGCAGCAAGCTACGGGGAATGCGCTCGCATTGCTTGTTCAAAAAAGTTTAGGATTGACCTGAATAGTCATTACTGGTATTAACGCCTGTAAAGTTCAAGGAGTGCCGCATCCGGTTTTCCTTGCTTAAAGCCTCCGCTGAATCCCTTTACACCGGCTTCTTCCATTTCAGTGGAGGCTTTTTAATAGCGAATCAGTTCCCTAAAATCAACATTTTCTTAACAGGGTGATACCAATGAAACAGGAACTTATTACCATCATCTGTAACAAGTCCTTCAAATACAGTGATGAGCCGACGTTTAAACTGGTTTCCGGAAAAAGGAGCCGCTTTTATGTGAATTGCAAACCTACCACGTTGAGCCCGCGAGGCATGTTTCTGGTAGGTCATCTGGTATTCGACACCATCAAAGATCTTAATGTGGACGGTATTGGCGGTCTGACTTTCGGTGCCGACCCCGTTGCCATAGCAACGGCGTTTGCTTCTGAGCTGGAAGGTAATCCCATAAATGCATTTTCAATCCGTAAAACTCAAAAAGACCACGGGATCATCCGATGGATCGAAGGCGATATGAAGCCGGGAGACCGGGTTGTTATTGTAGATGATGTAGCAACTACCGGCGGTTCAACCATTAAGGCCATTGAACGCGCAAGATTAGAAAAACTTGATGTAGCAAAGGCGGTAATCCTGGTAGATCGACAGGAAGGGGGAATTGAAAATATTCGCCGGCATGTAGATGTTTGCGCTATTGTCACAAGGGATGAATTGATGATGCATATCGATAAACCAGAAAACCGGCAAACTTAGAGCATTCGGAGTACAGTAGCCAACACTCCCCTTAAAACAGGCTGATTTACAGCAATTTGGGGGTGCGAAACTTGAAAATATACAATTAAAAGATAATTATCTCAAATTATATAGGTCGCACAGGCAAAATCCGACTCCCATGCCGTAACGCGGGAAACACGGATAGAAGGATTATTTAAGGACGCCTCGAGCTCTGTTGCGATGAATTTGGCAATATTTTCTGAGGACGGCTGGTTTTCATCATGAAAAAAACTAAGTTCATTTAAAAACCGGTGGTCCAGTTTCTTTATAATTTCGGAGATATGTTCTTTTAATATACCAAAATCGATTAATACGCCGTTATCGCCTACTTTTTCCCCTGCCACACAAACCTCGATCTTCCAGTTGTGGCCGTGGAGATTTTCACATTTCTTGGCTACCATTTTCAGCTGATGGGCTGCAGCAAAATGCATTTCTACTTTTAACTCAAACATCTATCTCGCTCCATCATCTCCCGTTAATCAGTTTCTAGTGAAACCTTTCACTGCTTCGGCTCAAATAAACTACCACTTGGAACTGATGGCGGGGAATCTTTCAATTTGCGGCCTTTGTGGACTGGCCTTTTAGGATGGTCTTTAATTTTCTGGACAGTTTCCCGGATTCGATTTTTACGAATTCCCGAAGGAGTGCTTCTTGTTTCTTATTCAGGTTCATAGGCGTTTTCACATCAACCTGAATGATTTGATCACCGCGTCGCTTGCCTCTTAGAAAAGGGATCCCCTCGCCACGTAAACGAAAAATCGCTCCCGGTTGTGTCCCCTTGGAAATCTCTAGTGTTCTTTCACCGGTTAGCGTGGGAACCGTTATTTTGTCTCCCAGTGCCGCTTGTATAAAGGAAATCGGTACCTGGCAAATAACGTCCGTATCATTTCGTTTAAAAAATTCATGAGGTTCCACATGGATAAAGACATATAAATCACCCGGACTTCCGCCAAAGCTACCCGCCTCTCCTTCACCCGTCAACCGGAGCCTTGACCCCGAATCAACACCACCGGGAATTTTCAGCATCACCTTTTTGCTAATCATCACTTGCCCGGTCCCCTTACATTCCGGGCACGGATGGGGTATGGTTTGGCCTTGGCCATGGCAGGACGAACACGTAGTGCTTACTGTGAAAAAACCCTGTGATCGCAATATCTGCCCACTGCCATCGCATTGTGAACAGGTTTCAAGTTGGGTTCCGGTCTCACACCCACTCCCATCACAAGTAGTGCAAAGCGCCATTTTTTCCAAATCAATCTCGGTTTCAACACCAAAAACCGCCTCCATAAAACTCATGGACAAATCGTATCGAAGATCGTTTCCTCGTTGGGCCCTGCTTCGCCTTGATCGCCTGCCGCCGCCAAACCCGAAAAAATTTTCAAAGATATCACCAAAGCTGGAAAATATATCTTCAAAACCTCTGAATCCTGAAAATCCGGATCCCTCAAGTCCCTCATGGCCGAATTGATCATATATTCTCCGCTTCTGCGAATCTTGAAGCACCCCATAAGCTTCAGCAGCTTCCTTAAACATTTCTTCTGCCCGCTTATCATCCGGGTTTCTATCCGGATGGTATTTCAGAGCCCGTTTCCGATAAGCGGATTTTAGATCATTATCAGAAGCATCCCGGGTGACCCCCAGTATTTCATAGTAATCCCGTTTACTGCTCATATAGTTTTTATGATCCCGTTTCGAACCAATCCGTTATGATTGTGATGTAAAAAATGATTGATAAGTTAAAAACAGGCTTACATGAAGGGTAAGCATGTGGATTGTCATTCAATGATATTCGTAATTTCGGTAAAATGAAAAAATAATGCACAAATTTGAGTTGTCAATGAAGAAGGTGTATTTTTTACCTGACGGGAAAGGCTTAGCTTTACCCAAAAAACGGCCTGCGGATAATCGTATCTTTTAGCCATCGACCATCATCCCGATATGGATATTCGATATTAAAATGAAGACCTCGGCTTTCCTTCCTATGACGGGCACACTTGATAACAAGCTCGGCGACTGTAGCAATGTTTCTAAGCTCTATAAGATCGGCTATCACCTTGAAATTCCAATAATATTCCTGGATCTCATGTTGAATGTTTTCAATTCGCCGTTTTGCCCTGGCCAACCGTTTGTCTGATCTTACGATCCCTACATAATTCCACATAATCCTTCGAATTTCATCCCAATTATGGGAAACCATAATCAGTTCATCACTGTCCGTCGTCCCGACCTCATCCCAAGGAGGTGGTATCGGTGTAGAGGAAAAATCCATGGTTCTAAGGTCATTGACAGCCTGTTTGGACGCCGTGTGGGCATAAACCAGCGCCTCGATCAGCGAATTACTGGCCAATCTATTGGCCCCGTGAAGGCCTGTGCAGGCGGTTTCGCCAACGGCATACAATCGTTGAATATCGGTTCTTCCATAAACATCGGCAACAACTCCGCCACACATATAGTGTGCTGCCGGGACAACCGGTATAGGGTCTTTTGACATGTCGATGCCAAATGAAAGACATTTCTGATAAAGATTCGGAAACCTTTGTTTAATACCATCGGAATCCCGATGAGAAATATCAAGAAAAACAGAGTCGTCGCCACTTTTTTTGAGTTCGGTATCTATTGCTCGGGCCACCACATCCCGGCAGGCCAAATCTTTTTGGGGATCGTATTTCTCCATAAACGGCTTACCGTCGCCGTTAATGAGAATTCCGCCTTCCCCACGAACGGCTTCTGAAATCAGGAAATTTTTTGCTTTTGGATGATACAGACAGGTTGGATGGAATTGAACAAATTCGAGGTTCGCGATGGTTGCTCCCGCCCTGTATCCCATCGCAATGCCGTCTCCGGTAGCAATATCCGGATTGCTGGTATAAAGGTAAACCTTCCCCGTACCGCCGGTGGCCAGAATGGTTATTTTAGAATTAAACGTCTCAACTTGATTGGTTTTTCGGTCAAGCACATAAGCTCCGCAGCAATAGTCTTCATGGGTTGTGGTGACCAATCCTCTTTTGATACGAGTTGAGCAAATGACAAGATCTATAGCGATGTGATATTCCAAAATATCAATGTTCTTATGTTTTTCAACATGGCTGACCAGGACGGTTTCAATTTCATTTCCGGTCATGTCTTGGGCGTGAACGATTCGTTTTTGCGAATGTCCTCCCTCCTGACCCAAGTCAAGATTCGGTAATTCGTGATCCGGGTTCTCTTGTTCGTTAATATTGAACTTGGCTCCCCATTCAATCAATTCACGAATTCTGTCCGGACCGTTTTTGACAACCATTTCAACCACTTCCCGATTGCATAGGTTATCGCCGGCATCAAGGGTATCCTGGATGTGAAGGTCAAACGAATCGACTTCACTAAAAACCGAAGCAATGCCTCCCTGGGCCTGAACGGAATTGCTTTCCATCACCTCTTTTTTAGTCACAATGGTTACATGACCGAACTCCGCGACCTTCAGGGCCAAGGTGAGGCCTGCCACACCGCTTCCGATGATCAAAAAATCTGTTTGATATTCCATAGTACCATACTTTCAAAGCAAAGATGATCGACGTCGTTGACGTTTGGTGCTAAAACCGACGATAAATCCCATCAGAAGAATACCGGCACCGATTAATATACCCTTTATAATCTGGTTTTTTCGCAGTTTGGCCACCATGTCTTCCAATTGCTTGGACTTTATTCTCAAATCGACAAGCTCTTCACTTGATGCCTCTAATTTTGCTTTAACCAAAAGAAAATCGGAAGAATCCGCTTTTAAGGCTTCAAAAGCGCTTTTAATATCATTTAACGCTTCTTCCTTATCGGAAAGCTCTGATCGAAGCCTTTGGGTTTCAGTTTTAAGCATTGTATTTTCTTCGGATGAAATGTCAAAATTTTCCGAAATCGTTTGATATTTTTTTCTCAAACTGTCTAATAACGGCCTGGGGGGTTCTTGGGTGGTCAGATAACGGCTCAGGACCCATCCTTCCTTTCCCTTGATCGACCGGACATTGGTCCAGCCTTCACCTGATTCCAGGACCTCGACTTTTTCACCTGACGTGATAATAGAAACAATTTTATGTTCGACCCCCTGGCCGGTCCTCATGGTTATTTTCAAAACATCGCTAACGTACAGAGTTTCAGCCAAACAAACGGTCGTAAAAATGAGCAGGCCTATTCCGGTAAAAAACAGCTGTTTCATCCACTTAAATCCTTTAATGACGGAAAAGAGAACTTTTCAACTTTTTAGGAAACCATCAAGCTTGATTTCATAAAAAATGAGGACCAGTTGTAATTTTCTTTAAACATACCATTCACTCCCCTTAAAACAGGCTGCTTTACAGCCATTTTGGGGTGTGAAACTTTAGTTAAATAAATATGAGTTGACGAAATATAAAACAAGATATATTTTCCTATTGTGTGTAAAAATGCGAATATGTCAATAATTTCTTTTTTTTAACAAACCGCCACCCGTTAAAGTTGCGACGGTTTTTTTAGGATTTATATGATAGTATTTGATCTAAAATGTTCCAATGGACATACCTTTGAAGGCTGGTTCGAAGACAGCAAAGCCTTTGAAGGGCAAAGAAAAAAAGGACTGATTTCATGCCCCGTATGTGATGATAAAACCGTTGTCAAGCTGCCCTCCGCTTTTTCGATTAAAGGCGCGCCGTCGAAAAAATATCCCGTTGATGAGCATCAGGCATTGCTGCAAGTTACCAAAGAAATTTCGGAGTACGTGGAAAAAAATTTCGACAATGTCGGGCCTGATTTTGCCAAAGAAGCTTTGAAAATTCATTACGGTGCTTCAGAACCCAGAAGTATAAGAGGGGTTAGTACGAAGGCAGAAGAAAAAACATTAAAAGAAGAAGGAATTAAGTTTTATAAAATTCCGACCATACTGGAACCCGATTCGGATTAAAGCTTTCCGCAGTCCCCCTGCATTTAAATTTACGCATTCAGTCTATGGGTTAAGTTTGACAGCCGTTGTGTAGGTTTATTATTACGCAACGCGATTGAAAGGGCTTTTTTCGTTCCGATAATAATAACCAGATTCTTTCCTCTTGTAATTGCCGTATACAGAAGATTCCGCTGAAGAAGCGCAAAGTGCTGCGTCATCAATGGTATGATGACGGCCGGATATTCCGACCCCTGGGACTTATGAACCGATATGGCATAAGCCAATGACAATTCATCAAGCTCTTCAAAATCATAATATACGATTCGGTCATCATAGTTGACCGAAATCTGTTGTTGCTCATTGTCAATGGCATGAATGGCCCCGATATCTCCGTTAAAAACTTCTTTTTGATAGTTATTTTTTAAATGCATCACCTTATCTTTAAGCTTAAACCGGCTGTTGCTGATCCTCACGGTCTTTGTATCCGGGTTCATCACTTTTTGAAGAACCTGATTCAGGTTGAGGGTGCCCACCGCCCCTTTATGCATGGGTGTGATGACCTGAACCTCATTGATATGCGTTAAAGCCAGCTGATTCGGGAGTATTTTAGTGCACAGCTCAATAATCTTTTCCACAACCGATTCAGGATGGCTTTGTTCGATAAAGAAAAATTCCGACCGCTCTTTTGGGCTTTCATAATGTTTTAACTCAGGCATTTCTCCACGGCGAACTTTGTGTGCGTTTATGACAATGGGACTTTCATGGGCCTGCCTGAAAATTTTCTTTAACTCAAACGATTGTATGCTTTTTGACCGTATCATGTCGGAAAGAACGTTCCCCGGACCAATTGACGGCAACTGGAAAATATCACCGACCAGAATCAGCACGGCAGACAGGGGGACCGCATTCAGCAAATGAAACATCAATACGGTATCCACCATAGAAGCTTCATCAATAATCACGGCATCCGCGTTAAGTGGATCATCCCGGTTTTTGTCAAATATGCCGGTGACCACATTACATTTTAACAGCTTATGGATGGTTTCCGCTTTTCTTTGGGTCACTTCAGCGAGGCGTCTGGCCGCTCTACCGGTAGGGGCCGCCAGAAGGATCTTCTTTCCCAAGGATTGGTAAATAACGGTTATCGAACGAATAAGGGTCGTCTTACCGGTACCGGGTCCCCCGGTAATCACCGCAACGCGATGGGAAAGGATTCCCTCTAAGATATCAAGTTGTTCCGAAGAAGGTTTGATGGCAATCCGTTTCAATAATTCCGATATGATGTGGTCCTGTTTCATGCTTGGCTGCCAAACCGGAATGGATAAAAGCGCCTTTATCCGTTTGGATATTCCGATCTCAGCCTCATATAGATATGTGGGATAAACGCCGGTTGCGGTTGGTTCATTTTTAAACGGTTCCACCGTAACAGCGCCGGCTTCAATCAGCATATCCAATGCTTTCTCAGCGGCATCAGGTTCAATTTGAAACCGTTTTTCCAGACGGTCCGAAAGGAGGGTTTTCGGCATATATGTATGCCCATCGCCAACGAATTGCCCTATCTGATATTCGATACAGGCTTTGATTCTTTCCGGGTCATCCTTTGAAAATCCCAAATTCTTCGCAATGGTATCCGCAGCAAAAAATCCGATATCCGGAATATCTCGAACCAGCCGGTAAGGAGAGTCGGAAATAATAGTAACGGCATCTTTCCCATATTGTTTCAGTATCTTTGAACTATAAACGACATTTATATTAAATTTACGAAGAAAACCCACAAGCTCCCTGATGGCATGATGCGATTTCCAGGCATCTGTGATTCGGGCGGCCATTTTCGGCCCGATCCCTTGCACCTCAATAAGTCTTCCAGGGTGCTTTTCGATTATATTAAGCGTTTCCTCCTCAAAATGCCGAACCAGCCGGTCGGCCATTTTACGGCCGATACCTTTAATTATGCCGGATTTAAGATATTTCTCAATACCCTCAACGGCTGCAGGAAGGGTCACCTCAAGGGAATCGACTTTGAATTGTTGGCCGTATTTGGGATGGGTTTCCCATTTACCATTTATCTTTAACGTCTCACCGGGGTTAACACCTGCCATATATCCGACGACGGTCACAAGGTTCTTTGACTCGTCCGGTCTTAACCTGCCGATCATGTAATGATTTTCTTCGTTATGGTAGGTGATTCTTTCTAAAAGTCCGGTAAGAATGATCATATTGAGGCTTTTTTATCGGCTTGTCATGTTTTCGCGCGCGGCAGGGGATAATGTATTTTGAAGGTGCTATTTTCAATCATTTTACAAAGCTGTTTTCCGTTTACTCGGCAATAACAAAGGCATCCTCAAACCCCTTTTGAACAAGGATGGCTTCGTATCGTTCCGCCTGTTCCAATGCATTGCATCTGCCGACACGAACCCGGTAAAATAATTCATTCCCATTGTCATAACGGGTAATGTAAACATTTTTATAGGTCTTATCCAGTTTCACTTTTAATCTTTGGGCATTCTCAAGAACGGTAAAAGCACCGATCTGAATAGTAAAATTCCCGGTATAATAATCACCGGGCATATAGGTCAGTTCCCCCTTGTTTCCTCGTTTTGAGGTATCCGGAGTCCCCAATGCAATAATCTCCACCGGAGCGGTTCCCGGCCCCACAATACCCAATTTTTTCGCTGCCGTATAAGACAGGTCAATAATCCTGCCCCGGACAAACGGACCTCTATCATTGACCTTTACTTCGATTTTTTTATTGGTTTTTAGATTCCGCACACTCACATACGTTCCCAGCGGCAATGTTTTGTGAGCGGCGGTCATGGCGTACATATTGTATGGCTCACCACTTGCCGTCTTACGTCCGTGAAAATCTTTCCCATACCAGGAGGCAGCTCCTTTCTGCCGAAAACCTTTTGAATCCGATATCGGGTGATACCATTTCCCCATAACTTTATACGGCTTCGGCGCACCGGCGGTGCTTCTCGGCGCGGGTCTTTTCGAACAGCCGAAAATAAAGAACAATAATAATACACTGATAATTATAAGTAAACTACCACCCGCATAGCGGGTGGCTTTCTTTTCCCGCAAAGCGGGAAAAAAGGGGGCACGCCAGTGCCTCAAAGTTTCAGTTTTATCCCGGTGCGAAGCATCGGGGTTTTTTAAAACAAATAAACGGGGAATATGGGTCGTTTGAAATATCACTATCTTTAGTATCCTGGGGCGCTTTTTAGCTCTCCGCTGCAAGCTACGGGGAATGCGCTCGCTGTTTCGGTTCAAAACGCATTCTTTTATCCGGTTTCCGTGTCAGACTCAAATTCAGCTCACTCCTCCGGATTGTCCGGTTGAGTTACTATCCATTGAGTGCAATTTTCAAGACGCTCACCATTTTATCCTCAAAGAAAAACTTGATGTCTTTTTTAATTTTCTGGGGAACATCTTCCATATCCTTTTGATTCCATTTTGGCAAAATAATCGTTTTAATTCCTGCTCGATGAGCGGCAAGCACTTTTTCTTTAATGCCGCCCACCGGCAACACTTGCCCTCTTAATGTGATCTCCCCGGTCATGGCGAGATCTCCCTTAATTTTTTTATTCGTAAAAAGAGACGCCAGGGCCGTCATCATAGTCACACCGGCGGAAGGGCCGTCTTTGGGGATGGCGCCTGCCGGAACATGAATGTGGATATCATGATTTTCAAAAAAATCTTCATCAATTCCCAAAGACTTTGCATTTGACCGAATAAAACTTAATGCCGCTGTAGCCGATTCCTTCATGACCTCCCCCAATTGGCCGGTTAAGGTAAGGCCTTTTTTCCCTTTCATTGCTGTGGCTTCTATAAAAAGAAGCTCTCCGCCAGACTGGGTCCAGGCGAGTCCCATGGCGACACCGGGTGTGGGTTTCCTCTCACTGACCTCGGAGATAATTCGAGCTGGCCCGAGATACTCCGAAATATTGGCAATGGTAATTTTTTCAGACTTGGATTCACCGGCGGCAATCTTGGTAGCAACCCCCCGGCAAATTGAAGCGATTTCTCTTTCTAAGTTCCTTAACCCCGCTTCCCGTGTATACTCGGATATGATTTTCTTAACCGCACCTTTGGTCAATAGAATTTGATTCGCCTTAATCCCATGGGCTTCCCGCTGCCGGGGAATTAAATATCTATTAGCGATTCTGACTTTTTCATCCGGCGTATATCCCAAAAGCTCAAGGACCTCCATTCTATCCCGTAAAGCCGGCGGTATGGGATCCAATATATTTGCCGTTGTGATAAACATGACCTTGGACAGATCAAACGGCACATCCAAATAATGATCGGAAAAAGAATCGTTTTGTTCAGGATCAAGGACCTCCAGTAGGGCTGAAGACGGGTCACCCCGAAAATCACTCCCCACCTTATCGATTTCGTCCAGCATAAATACAGGGTTGTTGGATCCGGAACGCCGGATACCTTGAATAATCCTTCCCGGCAGCGCACCAACGTAGGTCCGTCGATGACCTCTGATTTCAGCCTCATCCCTGACACCGCCCAGTGATATACGGAAAAATTTCCGTCCCAAAGCCCTGGCAATGGATCGGCCAAGGGAGGTTTTTCCCGTACCGGGGGGTCCGACAAGACATAAGATCGGTCCCTTGGATTCGGGTTTTAACTTTCGTACGGCTAAATACTCTATAACACGCTTTTTAGCCTTTTCGAGTCCGTAGTGATCTTGATCCAAAACTTTCCTTGCCTTAATAATGTCAAGGTTGTCTTGGGTGCTTTCGCTCCAGGGAAGCGATGTCATCCAATCGAGGTAGGTTAACGCAACCGCATATTCCGCAGAAGACGGATGCATTCGGGCCAGCCGATTAAGCTCACGTTCAGCTTCTTTAAATGCCTCTTCCGGCAAATTTTTTTCCCCAATTTTAGCCCGGTATTCTTCAATCTGGACGGTTGTCTCATCCTTTTCGCCCAGCTCTTCTTGAATAGCCTTGAGTTGCTGACGCAAAAAGTATTCCCGCTGAGTTTTATCCATATCGCCTTTTACCTGGGACTGGATCTTGTTTCCAAGCTCCAAAATTTCCAACTGATGGTTCGCCATGACGGTCACCTCATTCAATCGCTTTTTGATATCCGTCATTTCTAATACCTTTTGCTTTTCCTCCCGTGAAGAATTAATTATGGAAGCTACCATGTCCGCCAATACCCCTGGTTCCTGTATGGATTTAGCCACAGATCCCATCTCCGGGGGAAATCCGGGAGAGAGTTCCACGATTCGATTAAACAACCCGATCATATTAGACATCAGCGCCTCTGCCTCTTTGTCTTTTTCCCCCTCATCTTCAATATATTCCACCCGCGCTCGAAGATACGGCTTTCCACCAACAAATTCTTTTACTTTAAATCGGCTCACCCCCTGAATTAAAAGTTGAGCATTGTGATCCTCTATTTTAGCCATCTTAAGGATCAATGCGCTCGTGCCGACAAGATATAAATTATCGGTGGGGTTATCATGGTTAATTTCAGAAGCTTTTGATACGATTAGCCCGATCATACGCTCTTTGGACATGGCTTCATCAACCAGTTGCACGGAATCGGCTTGCATCACAGCTAATGGCAACACCATTTTGGGGAATAGGGCCGCATCAAAAAGCGGTAAAATGGGAAGCGTTTCAGGAAGTTTTTCGGTACCAAATTTTATGAGTTTCTGATTTTCCGCCATCTTCACCTCCCCCTAAACTGTTTCATCAATAAAGAATTTACCACTAACCATCCGATATGGGAATCTCATAAGTTTGGTCTCTTGATATTTTGGCAAGCCGAACATGGAGAAGGCCATTGATATAAGTTGCCGTCACTTTTTCCGTGTCTATGAGAACCGGCAAAACCAGAGTTCGCTCAAACGGCCCATACTGAATTTCAGCCAGCCGGTAAGTCCCTTTTTGGGTATGGCGCATTTGAGATCTATGTCCGGATATTGTTATCGTTTTGCGGCTGATTTCAACTTCCAGATTCTCTTCCTCAACGCCCGCGACTTCCGTTAAGATATGGATTTCTTTTTGGGTCTCGTAGACATCGATTTGAGGTTCTAATGTCCGTTCAGAAAGGGTAAACAAAGGCAGCATTGATCGAAACATATCTTCAACAATTCTACCCGATTTGGAACCTATTTGATCAAAGTCACTCGCAAATCGTATTTTAATGTAATCCACAACCGGCTCCTTTTTAGTCTCTTAAAACGTTTTCCAGGCTTTTTTCGGAAAAGTATATCTCACGGCCTGCATTCGTAATCAGGGAGTTCCTGACAAAAGGCTTGAGGCAATAAAATTCTGACCAGTGCCTTTGGGCTTATCCGGACATTTAAGTAAAGAATCCTGGCCCAGAGGACCAGGCTTTTCATGTTTAAATAAAATCTCTGTTTTACCCAATAGATAGTGTCCATCCAGAAATGATAGATTTTGGTTCAGAGCAAGGCCTGAGCGATTTTGAAACCGACGGTGCAACCGTCATAGTGACAACGGGAATAGCGTGCTATTTTGAGGATTTCGAAAGAGCGAAAACTTAAGCTCTGGGCCAAAAGATGCCGTTTCTGGACGGACAATAGCTATTAATAGCCTAAATAATAGAACAATTACCATCAATGCGAAAAATTGTAAAGAAAACTTATCTCCGCTAAAACAGGCCCCCCATATTGAGTTTTACGAATAAATACCGTATGACAGGAACATGAAAAAAACCAAGGGACCATACCCATTCGTAATCGCATCCCAGTATTTTTTATTCTTCGGTGTAATGGGTGTTTTTATACCTTATTTTAATTTATACTGCTTTCACATCGGGTTTAACGGATTTCAGATCGGAATTCTTTCCGCTTTAAGATCCTTAATGACAATTATTTTCCCGCTTTTCTGGGGTGCCCTTGCGGATCGGCTCAAAATGAGAAAGCCGATTTATATCTGCTGTAACTTCATCAGCTCGGCCATCTGGGTGTTTTTCATATTGACCACGGATTTTGGGTGGATGCTGACGATTTCCGTTCTCTACGGAATATTTTATGCCCCGATTATTTCCTTTCTGGAAGCGCTTACCATGGATGTATTGGGAGAGAAAAAGAAAAATTACGGCCAAATCAGGGCCTGGGGGTCCATCAGTTTTATCCTGACGGTTATAATCATAGGGAAAATCATCGATCTTTTTTCAATTGAAATCATCCTGTTCATCATATTTATCGGTTCTTTTCTGCAAGCCATTTTCTCGTGTAAAATACCCTATCTCAACAGTCAGAATAAGGCGTCTTATGCGCTCAGTATTCGATTTTTCCTTCAAAAACGTATCGTTCTCTTTTTACTCTGTGCTTTTCTGATGCTGGTCAGCCACGGGACATACTACGGCTTTTTTTCGATACACCTTGAAAATCTGGGATATGGAAATACATTTATCGGAATGACCTGGGCTTTGGCATCCATCGCCGAAATTTCGGCCATGATAAAATCAAAAAATATATTCGAACAGTTCTCTTTGGAGAAGGTACTGCTCTTTTCCTTTGCAGTAGCAACTATAAGATGGATTATTCTCTATTCGGTCACTTCACCGGTTTTCATTATACTGTCACAGGTGCTGCACGCCTTAACATACGGTACTTTTCATATGGCCAGCATCCTTTACATTGACCGGATCAGCCCTGATGAAGCCAAAACGGTGGGACAGGGCATCAACAATGCCGTCACCTATGGCCTTGGTTTGATGGTCGGTTTTTTCATCAACGGTTATTTTTATGAATTGTTGGGATCCAAAGCACTGTTCATGTTAAGCGCCGGGATCGCTTTGGCTGGAGGCGCTTTGTTTGGAGGGGGGATGCTGACGGCCACATCGGATAACCGGCAAATTGGAAAACCAGCAAACTGACATACACGAGATGCGGGGGCTAATCCCCTTTTTTGGGCATGATAAGGTATCTCAGATAGTTCAAGACCGTATTGTCTCGGTATAGGCCCCTTTCCATCTGGTCGATGCCTTTGGATAAACGAAAAAAATCCGCAAGCCATTGATCCCTGGTTTTGATTTGCTCAGTCGGATCAAGTTGCCGGACGATTCTGGCCGGATTCCCTGCGGCGATGACATTCGGCGGAACACTTCTTGTTACAACGGCACCCGCTCCAATGATACTGTTTTCACCAATACTGACACCTTTACAGATTATAGCACTGTCCCCGACCCAAACATTGTTCGCAATTGCGATTGGTTCCTTTCTGCCAATGGAAACTCGGTCATAGATACCGTGCCAATCCGCATCCGTAATAAAGGCACAGTTGGCAAACATACAGTTGTCACCAATCGTAATTTCGTATGCCGAACTAATTCTCACTCCAGGGCAAATCAAACAGTATTTCCCTATCTGTATGCCGCCTTTTTCTTTATCGTCAGACCATACGGAAAGCCGTACTTTAGCTTCAACAGCACCGATAACATTCGAAAAGACACCCAGCTCTATGGGTGATCCAAAAACCTTGACATGCCATGGCCGAACAAACGTATAATTTTCTCCCAGATACTCAAAGTGGGGGCGTAAAAAATGCCTGACATACAATTTTTCGAAATTCAGATAGGCTTTTTTGATAAAATAAGGTCGGTGATCTTTTCTCAAACAATACCACCTTTTATTTTCTTCCGGTTAAAACAGAATGTGAAACCGTTAAGTACGGTGAGCATTCTCAGTTTGCATATGCCCTGGCTGTTTAAAAACCGGTTTTTCGGTTTCGTCCAACTTGACATATTTCGAAAAATCTGAAGATTCCCAGAACCGGTGATTAAATAGTTTGCTGGCCGGAGTCAATTCGTATAACGCGTCCGCTGCCATGAGAACAACGGCGTTTGTCCATGTTATTTTTTCTTCCGGCCAGATGACGATATCAGGATATGTATACCCGCACCAGTAAGTTCCGTCCTCAAACGTTCTGTTTTGAATCCAGCTGAATACAATGGCGGCAAGTTCATGGTTCCCCATTGCCGATAATGTCAAACAGAGTTCAGATGTTTCAGCCATTGTAATCCAAGGTTGATCGGAAACGCACAGAACCCCTTGATCTTTTACAATGAATTTTTTCCAGTATTTATTAATCCGGCGTTGAGCCTGGTCACCGGTCAGGGCACCGGAGAGAACCGGATAGAACCAATCCATGGAAAACCTGAACTTGGCAATATTGAACAGGTGCGGTTTATACCGGATCACGTTGCCCAGTTTATATAAGGCTTCCTTCCATGCCGGTTTTTTAAATCCCAGCAACCCGGAAATGGCTAAAGCGCATTTCAAACTCATATAGACGGAACTTGAGCCGGTCAAAAGCGCCATGGGATCCGCAATTCCCTCCGGGCTCTTCGCCCAATGGATTTCCCCTTCGGATGCCTGAAGGCTTAAGGCGAACTCTATACCGGCGTTTATAGTTTCCCACATCTGTTTTAGAAAAACCCTATCACCGGTAATTAAGAAATAATGGAAAAGGCCGACGGCAATATATGAGGACATATTTGAGTCATGGGTCATGTCATGCGGCTCGCCGTTCCGGTAGGCGGCATACCAACTGCCATCTTCGAGCTGATTTTCCTTGAGCCAGGAAAATGCCCGTCTGGCTTCGCTGAAATAACCTCCGGTTGTCAGCCCCATTGCAGCCTCGACATGATCCCAAGGATCTGTCTTATCACCATCTGCCCAGGGAATTTCACCATTTTCTTTCTGTGCCCCTGCAATCAGTGCCGCAACTGCATCGACATTAACCTCAAGAACTTGTTTGCTTTTAGACGAACTCAGCTTCATATAAATCAGACTTCTTTCCGATAGTTGACCTTTTCTCGCAATCCGCACCGCATTACCAATGACCATCTAAAGCAACACTTGCCTATTGACGATCAGGAGAAGGTATCTCTCATAGGTACGGAACAACAAAAGGATGAAATTAATATCAATTTTAAAAAAAATTATAATATAATTAAATTTTGATAATATTCAAGTAAAATATTATTTAAATATAAAATTTGATGGTTTCGTAAAAGGCCGAAAAGTTCTCTTTTTTGACATTTTACGAGACCATTGTGGTAATTGTAGACAAATCCGCAGACGCTTGCGTCATATGATTTAGAAATCAATCCAAAGGAAAACGAAACAATGAAGAATATTTTTTTGACCGGAAGCATCCTGCTTGCCTTGTTGCGATTGCTTAACGATAACATAATGGGTCTGCCAAAGGACAACATATATTCGTCATGACAAAAGCAGCCTTATTAGAATCATATGGCCAACCGGATGATAAAGAGTCCGGAATTTCACCTTTAGTGATTAAGGCCAAAGAGGGAAGCAGAGGCGCTTTTAACCTGCTGATCGGTTTGTTTCATGAAGACATCTTCAGGATGGTTTACTACCGCATCCGATCTCGTATGGATTCGGAAGATCTTACACAAGACATTTTTATTCAGGCCTTTAAAAATATCGCTCAATTAAAAACAATAGCGCATTTTAAAAGCTGGCTTTACCGCATTGCCATTAACCGTGTACGAGATTTCTATCGAAAAAAACGTCTCCGCTCTTTAATCGGACTATTTTCCGAAAATGAAGGAATCGACGTGAATGATATTTACGACAGTGGCAAGAACAATCCGGATCCTTTGGAAAACGAGATTCGAAAAGATTTTTGGCATCAGTTCGAAATAGCTTTGGAATGCTTGTCACGGATGGAAAAAGAAGTATTTCTGCTAAGGTTTCTAGATCAGCTCGGTATTAAAGAAATCTCACAAGCATTGTTTAAGAGCGAGAGCACCGTTAAAACTCATCTTTATCGGGCGTTAGTCAAGCTAAGAAAAAATGCGGCTTTACAGAACTTTTTTAACTAGGGAGAAACTATGAATTCCGACAGTGCATACCACCTAAGTGAAAAACAACTTTTATTGGCGGTTGTTGATGAAACCCGTCTCCCGCTGCTGTTGCAACAGCACTTGTCTGTATGCCGCCGATGCCGTGAAGAAAAGGGTAAAATCGAACAAACATTTAGTAGAATAGGAGAAACGGCCAAACGATTTGCTCCCTTTCCGGTAAAACAGCCTACAGTGCCATCCGTAACGCCCCAAAAGGCTGTTTGGCGACCTGCCCTTGCGATGGCCCTTACGACGGCCCTGGTTATAGCAGCCGTATGGTGGGCATTTGTGTCCACCTCCCCCCCCGAATCGGTTCCGATCAATAATTATACCTTTGAAATGTGGGAAGATGAGCAGTTTATGGCTGAAATTTCTTTTCTTACAGAAAATGCCTTGCCCTCAGAATATATGGAAATGATAACAGAACCCGACCTGGACACTCAGGATGATTTTCTTCAATACATTGTTCCGTCTACAGACACTCAACCCGTATCACATGATTGGAAAATAAAAGGAGGTACATTATGTTAAAAAAACTGTTAAGCACACTGTTGTTCTTTTTTCTTGTCATTTCACCGTCACTGGTAGTGGGTCAGGACATGCCGCCCGGAAAATGGTGGAAAGACCCACAGGTAGTTGAAAAACTGGATCTTGATGATTCACAAATATCCAAACTGGACGATGCATATTTAAAAAGTCGCCGACAACTGATCAAACTTAAAAGCAACGCTGAAAGCGAACGGTTCGAATTGGAACAAATTTTCGATCGAAAATCCATAGATGATGCTGCTGTCAAAACGCAATATCAAAAGGTGGAAGAAGCACAGTGCGCCCTTGGTGCTGAAAGGTTTCAGTTTATCATGAAAGTCAGAAAAATCGTCGGATATGAAAAATTCAACAAATTAAAAACCATGTTTGTTCAATTTCATAAAAACAGGTTTCAGAGTAAATCAGGGCGGTTTGGGCCTAAAAAATAAAAAAAGGTCTCGAGGCTCTGGATACCCCGGGCCTCGGGACTTTAGCCAATATCAACCTACTGTATTTTCTTAGGTTTAAGCGCTGCCTGAAGCTTTTCTCCTAAAGATCCAATAGAGATATCCGAATGCTTGGCGTAATTTTTCCATTCCGTTTCATCGCTTGAATCCCCCGGAGAAAGTGTAATTTTTCGATTGCGGGGGTCTATGGCGACTATTGTTACCGGAATGGCATCACCTTCTTTTAATTTTCCAACCAACTTTTCTGCAGATGAATAACTGATTTTTGATTTTGGGAGCAGACCGGTAATACCCGGCTCAAGACTGATGAAAAGTCCAAAGGTTTCTCTTTTCTCCAGCATGCCCTTTACAGATTGCCCGATGCCGTACTTGTTCTCAATATCGATCCAGGGATCTCCTTCCGCATCTCTCAAGCTAAGTGATATACGTCTGCTTTCTTCATTGATTTCCTTTATCAATATTGAAACCGGATCTCCGGGCTGGACGATGTCTTCCGCTTTTAACACTCTGGTTTTATAGCTCATTTCACTAATATGAACCAATCCCTCAATCCCGGGTGCGATTTCGATAAACGCCCCGAATTTTGCACATCGGGTCACCGTGCCTTTGACTTTGTCTCCCACCCTGAACTTTTCTGCGACACTGGTCCACGGATCTTCCGTCAACTGCTTCATGGAAAGCGCTATCTTGGGTTGCCTTGATTGCTGGTCTGCCGCCTCGAAACCGATTACTTTTACCGTTACGGCATCCCCCTCTTTTACAATATCTTCCGGGCGCTGTACTCTTGACCAACTGAGTTCCGAGATGTGCGCCATGCCTTCCACCCCGGGCGATAGCTCAATAAAAGCACCGTAAGGCATCAGTTTTTTAATCTGTCCGTTCAAGATGCTCCCCATCGTCAACTGGCTAAGGAATTGTCCCCTTTCCTTTTCCAACCCAATTTCAAGCAGCTTTCGTCTTGAAACAACGATGTTTCTACCGTTTTCTTCAAACTGCGTAATTAAAAATTGAAAGTTTTTGCCAATATATTCCTCTGAATCTTCAACATATTTCAAATCGACCTGGCTGATGGGACAAAAGGCTCTTCGCTGTAAGATTTCAACATTAAACCCGCCCTTACAGGGCTCTTTGATCTTTCCCTCTACCGGTATCGCATTATCATACGCGTCCATCAAAATGTTAAGGCCTCCGATCCCTGAAATGGCCCGGGACAACCGGATCTCACTCTCACCAACAGCCACAACATATAACTCGATAACATCTCCTTCCTGGTAAGGTAAATTCCGGTTTTCGTCTAATAGTTCTTCCATATCCGCAGCGCCGTCAATCTTGGATCCCGTATCGACGAATACGGTTTCCTTACCGATAGCAATTATCTTTCCACTGATCTTGTCACCTACCTGAAGATTACTAATTAAACCGGTACTATACGTATCGAGAAGATCGGCAAAATTTTCCTCTTCTTCTTCCATAGGATCGTCATTCATAGGGTCTGTCATACCAAAGCTCCTTAAAAGAATATATTTAGTGCCCGAATGAAAACTAGAACATTTTTTCAAATTCAAGGCGGGTGAAAATCGGCAGTTTTCGTTCAGGCACTATTTAATCTCAACCTGAGAACGTTACGCCCGATACATAAAATTGAAATACCAAGGCTAATATGCTTTTTCAAGGGTATTCTAATGAAAAGAAGAATTGTTACATAGAAAGCATCTAGTGTCCATCCAGAAATGGTAGATTTTGGTTCAGAGCAAGGCCTGAGCGATTTTTTAAAACCGCGGGAATGACAATTATAATGCCACCTCCTGGCAACCGGTGATAGAGACTAAATTTCCTTGACAGATCAATGAGGTAAAGATAGTTTTTAAAATATTTTCGTTATGACGCCATTGCAAAGACAAGGATTTGGATGATGGCCATTAACCCCAAAAAAAAATTCCGTACGGCCGGGTTGATTTTCTTACTGATAACTTCGGTTACGATAATCACCCTTATCTTGATGAACCAATTTTATCGGCCAAAATTCTCTCAAACCAGGCCCATGGATAACTTCCCGGAAAGCTTTACATTTTTCCATTTGGGGGCGAATACTCAACTAACGATTGAACTCAGAGACAAATTCCGAAAAATTTTGGGGTCGGTTGCCATATCACAGCGGACGACAATTGATTTTGAAATTCATTATCAAGGCTTTTTATCCGACTATTTTAAACCCCTAAATCGTTTAAACCAAAAATTGAACAACCAATCCGGAGAAAGGATCGAGTACAATACCGTTCAACTAACTTACCGTTACCCGCCTGAAACAAAAAAGATTTTCAAATATGTCCGGATATTGTTTTCAAATTATAATCATCAACCTTTAATGGTTGAAATCAATTCAACAAAGGAAGGGGCGTATCTGCTTGATAATTTAAAGGAAAAATATGGGAAACCGAATATCATTAACTTTAAAGACGAGGAAGGGAAAGTAGTGTTTTGGAAACGGCACAACGATTATTTGATTGTGTCAGTTAAAAATGACCGGTACGGAAATCCCGTTTATATTATCAAAATATATTTTGCTGATAATATTAGCGCTCTTTATAATTCGGAACAACTCGATAAAAAAAAGCGTCAAGAAAAGATAAAACAAGCCGAAAAATCGGTATTCTCTTAGGCAATGGCAACATCGAAAAGCAAAATGAATTTTTATTGCCTTTCAGGAGAATCTTTTTAAACGTCATAATAACTTGATTATATTAACAATATTATATGATTTGACAATAGTGGAAATATAAATTATAAAATATAGGATAAACATCTATAATTGAAGCCTGACAGTCTCGTAAAAAGTCAAAATCTGATGGCCACGTAAAAAGCTTCAAGTTCAAGGCGCGCAAATCCTGAATTTTAGGGCGCAAAACTTGAGTTTATAATTTATAAAATTGATAAGCTCGTAACACAACCGGATGTCTCTTCCTGGATATTTAGCTGTTATTCATCGCCCTTAAAAAAAGCCGCCTACAATAACGACTAATGGGAGTTATCATGAGTAAAGCAGCTAAAATTCTGCCAAAACCTTTCATCGCCTATTCTCGAAAAAATATAATAAATAATCGAATAGTGAATACCCTTCCGAAAGACATGGTGAACGAAATATTAGCCGTTTCCACCGTATTTCCCTTTCGGACAAACAACTATGTTATTGAAGAATTGATCGACTGGGACAACATTCCAAATGATCCCATCTTCCAGCTTACATTCCCAACCCGCGACATGTTGGAAAAAAACGATTTTGATCGAGTCAATCGATTGCTTAATCTCAATGCGCCTGAAAAAAAGCTGCTTGAAACCGTTCGGAAAATTCAAGAAAAATTAAACCCCCACCCTGCCTCCCAGATGGAAATGAATGTCCCGGTTGAGGATGGCGAAATGATGCGGGGAATACAGCATAAATATGAGGAAACCGCGCTTTTCTTCCCGAGCCAGGGACAAACATGTCATGCATACTGCACCTACTGCTTTCGATGGCCCCAATTTGTCGGAATTGATAAATTAAAATTTGCCAGCAGTAACAGCGAGCAACTGGTCAATTATCTGACAAAACACCCGGAAGTGACAGACGTACTGATTACCGGCGGAGATCCATTGTTTATGAGTTCAAAATTGCTCCGCCGTTATATTGAACCGCTGATCAAAAAAAAGCCGGGAAATCTTTCCTCAATTCGCATTGGGACTAAAGTTCCGGCATACTGGCCATATCGATTCATTACGGATAAGGATTCAGATGATCTTTTACGGCTGTTTGAAGAAGTGGTTAACAGTGGGTTGCATCTCGCCATTATGACCCACTACAGCCACCCACGGGAACTGAAGCCGTCAATTGCGCAGCAGGCACTTCAGCAAATTTTAAAAACCGGTGCTGTGGTTCGTTGCCAGGCACCCATTATACGCCATATCAACGACGATCCTGAGTTATGGGCAACCCTTTGGAAAGTACAGGTAAAACTGGGAGCAATTCCTTATTATATGTTTATCGGTCGAAACACCGGGCCAAAAAATTATTTCAAAGTTCCTCTTTCCGAAGCGTATCATATATTTACCAAGGCTTACAGCAGCGTTTCCGGGCTTTGCCGGACGGTCCGAGGGCCTTCCATGTCTTGCACGGCCGGAAAGGTTTTAATTTCGGGAATAGCGGATATTCGGGACAAAAAGGTGTTTATACTCAAATTTATCCAGGGACGAGACCCGAAATGGGCAAATCGCACATTCTTTGCGCAATATGATGATGATGCCTGCTGGATAAATGAGTTAAAGCCCGCCTTTGGAGAAACCGAGTTTTTTTATGAAAAACAACTCCTGGGGATGAAGGCGAAACAACCGCATTATAAGTAGTGTCCCCGGTTTTTCATAACACCTAAATTCTGCAATTGTGCTATTTTTTATCCTGACAATTTAATCTAAGATCGGTAATCAAATCCGGATAAGGTACGAATACCGCGCCGCTTAACACGTCAAACCGTGCTCGTACATCCATTACCTCACCCTCGTAGGGAACTCCGCCGCCGTAATATTCACTTCCCTTTCTGAGATCTTCCACACCGCCGACTTCAGTACCCTGGTAAGCACTGCTCTGGGCGACCGCCTGTGCATAAGCCACGGCCATGGGGCCGGCATGATCCACATAAAGACCGTTCCAGATAATCAAGCCCGGTGTGTCTTCATTGATGTCCAGATACCCGGCTTCACCCTGAAGAACGCCGGAAATGCCTATTGCCATGGCCTCGGCATTAACCCGCAGGGTGCCGCTGATATCCACATTGACCGCACCCGCATTAATCTGGGTTATCGCCGGCATGGCCGGATCGGAATGAAATACATCAACCACCGTGGGGACTGTCCCGATGAGTTGGGCGGTAAACTCCGCGGTCCCCTGTGATACGATCAGCCCGGTCTCCGTGCAGTAAATATTGCCCAGGTTGGCATCCAGGGTAACATCCTCGATACCGGTAACCTGCCCGCCGTCAAATACGATGTCACCGAAGTTGGGATACGCTCCAAGGCCGGTGTCCTTATCCGACTCAACGTTGATGGTCTTGCCCAGAATATCCGCGCCGGGGTTGAAATTGACGTTGCTGTCGGACTCGCTTGTCCAGTCGACCTCCGCCTGGCCCTGCTGGGATGAATGATCAATCGGATCGGCCGGATCGATATTCACGGAACCGGTAACCTGGAAGAGAGTGTCAGCCGTGCTGCTGAAACCACCGGTAGCCGTAATCTTTACATCACCGCCGCCGGTAGTCACAACTGAAACGTTGTCCAGTCGAACATCATTCCCGCTGAGTTGAATCTCCCCGGCGTGTGTTTTAATTATTGCCGGGGATACTGTGCCGGCGTAAAGGTCTCCGGAGCCGTCTGTGGCTTGACCGGCAAGAATAGAAATCGTACCATCATTATTAACGACTACGACTCCGTCAAGTGTAATGTCATCGCCTGATCTTATGTCAATCTGACCGGAACTCCCGGTTACTTCCATAACACCGGTATGGATTACGTCACCTTCATCTCCGCCCAGCAGCCGAATGCATCCACCGCCCGACACCGAACTGGCTTCGATAAGACCATCATTGTTTACGACCGCAGCAAATACACTTTTGGCTGCGTTTGCCGTCATCAGTACCCGGGAAGCAGTAATTACCCCTGAATTCCTTACGGCAGCCGTCAATTCCGTTCCTCCCAGGCCCATGATTTTAGCCGCTGTTTTCTCGTCAACACCATACCTGATCAAACCGTCGCCACAAAAATCAAAGCTCATCTTGCCTGCTGCGGCCAGAATAACTTCGCCATTATCAGCATTTATCGTCCCGTTATTCTCAACCGCTCCGCCTGCCAGAATGGCATATCCTCCCGCTTCAACATTAATCGACCCGTTGTTGACTACAAAACCGCCATCCCCCTGCCGGCTAAAATCATATTTTCCAGAAAAAAAGTCCTCCTTGTCCATGACCAAAGAAGTGGCTAAAAACCCCCCGGTATTGATCCGGGCTTCGGAACTAATTAGTACACCGTTGGGATTCATAACCCATACATGCCCGTTTGCTGTGAGCCTGCCCAAAATCGAAGACGGGCTATCTCCGGTTACCCGCTGCAAGAATACGGCATCCGAAAAAGGCTGGTTATAGATGTGGTGTTCATGGCTTAAAATAGTGTAGTCGTCAACTTCATGATAAACTTTGGGAGCCGTTTGGTTATAGATGGTTGTATCGCCTTGAGTAAATTGTGTAAATCCGTCGGTAGCGACGGCCATTGACGGTGAGGTTACAAGTACCAGGACCGCCCCCAAACCGATCCACTCCTTTTTTAATCTCAAGAGCGCATTTTTTCTTAATTTTCTTTTATTTATAGGGGAGTGTCCTGCTTTCTTCATGAAAACGCTTTGCAACTGATTTAATAATACAGTCATTATACAACCTCCTATTAGATAAAATATCAACCATACATCCTTAAATTTGTGCCGGAACGAAAACTGCCAATTTTCCCAATTTCTACGTTGGACACTTTTTAGGAAATAGGCTCATCGTTTCGATTCATGTCTTCTTTTATTGGAAAAATGCGAATGTGTCAAAAAAAATATGACTTTTATCGGTTTAAGTAAACTACAACCCATACAAAGCATGGTAATGGCATGACATTATTGGTTCTATATGGCATAAATCCCTAAGTCAGTCGGGCGTTGAGCTTGGGCCCGGTACAAGTCATCCGATTGTTTCAAGGTATGAAATGGACTATCTCTCCACTTCAACCAGAACGGTTGTTCCTTTCCCTGGTTCTGAATTTACCCGAAATATGCCGTTTAGTGCCCGGGCCCTCTCTTTCATGGAAACTATTCCCCAGCCGGCATCTTTTCCCGGAAGATGAATGATATTCGCATCAAATCCCTTTCCATCGTCAAAAATGGTGAGCCGAACTCGTCCGTCAAAATCTTTCAAAGTGACGATTACGTTATTGGCCTGTGCATGTTTAGCAATATTGGTAAAAGCTTCCTGGGCAATTCTAAAAAAACCGGTCTCCAAGGAAATGGGAAGCCGGTTCGTATAGCCTTCTACATGAATTTTAACCACCATGCCGGTCCAGGCTGAAAACCGTTCTCCGTACCAGTTTATCGCGGCAACCAGACCGTAATCGTCCAGTCCTACCGGCCGGAGTCTGGCCATGACATCTCGTATATGCTCCGCGGTTTCCACCACAAGTTCCATGGATTCATCCAAAATCCTCTTGGTTTTCCCTATGGATTCACAGGACAAATAGTTTTTCAATACATTGAGGTTAATGCTTAATGCCGTTAAGTTTTGCCCTACTCGATCATGAAGTTCCCTGGCCAGCTCCTTTCTAAGATCCTCCTCCATCTCTTTCATGCGTGTGGCCAAAGCACGAAGCTGACTTTCTGAAGCTATCAGCGCTTTTTCAGCGCGGTTTCGGTCCTCCAGCACAGCACGTTCTCTCAGCACGCGCTTGAGCCTTACGATTAACTCATTTGCCCTGATCGGCTTCTTGATAAAATCGCTTGCTCCTTTTTCAATAATCTGCCCAAATGAATAATCCTTTGCATAGCCGGTAATTACAATAACGTCCGCATTAAATTCCTTCTTAATCCTTTGCGTCAATTCAATACCGTCGATTCCCGGCATCACAATATCCGTGATGACAACATCGATAGGGTTATCTCTCATCAACTCCAATGCGCTGCTTCCATTTGCCGCAATCAGGCAATCATAACCGGCATATTGTAACATCTGGTAAATCACCTGACGCATGCTCCTCTCGTCATCCACAACCAATATTCGGTAGCCTTTTTGATCTGATGTTTCCATAACCCTTTTTTATTTTAAAAACCCGATGCTCCCCACCGGGATAAAACTAAAAGGTCTTATAATTTAAAATTGATGGCAAGATATCAACGTAAGTTTCATAAATCACCTATCATATTAATTATTTATATTCAACATAACAATATTTTCGTTATTCCCGGCCAGGAATCATCCCGTCAGGATAATTTTATCTTAATTTTTCCTTTTTCATAATTTCTTTTAAACTTCCAATTCCTCCACACCCCAATTTTTTTAAAAATCAAACTTTCCCGACATGATTTGTCAAGGTTTCCCGACATGACAAATTGTTTTTTGTGTGGTATACAAAGAACATAATGCAAATTTGCATAGCCGCTAAAGGAACAGGAGAAACACTCTGAAACATTAGATCATTCCTGATATTGACACAGGGCAAATTCGCCCGAAAACCCAGTCAATATCTTAATATCATGGAAAATTGACCTGATAATCGGTGGTTGGGAGAAAAGATAAATATGAAAGACATTGATTTGCTAATCCAATGGCAAAATGGAAGCGGCGATTCCACGTTGGCTTAAAATACCTCTTGACTGTTTTGCCTGGAATGGCTATACTTCGGATATACATAAGGAGGTGGTTGCATGCTTGCAAAAATTCAAAGATGGGGGAATAGTCAAGGAATTCGTCTTGCCAAGCATCTGCTTGCAGACGCACACATCGATGTGGGCGATAAAGTTGATATTGCGGTAAAAGATGGCAAAATTATTGTCTCTCCATCAAAAAAAAAACGTAAGCGGCATAATCTTAATGATCTTGTGGCGCGTATTCCTGAAAACTACCAAACAAGTGAAGTTGACTGGGGTGTGCCGGTCGGTAAGGAGGCTTGGTAAATGGCTGCTTACATCCCCAAGCAAGGTGATATCATCGCGATCACTTTCGATCCGCAATCCGGTCATGAACAAAAAGGACGCCGCCCTGCTTTTGTTGTTAGCAAGGACCTGTTTAATCGCAGCACAGGCTTGGCTATTGTATGTCCGGTTACAAACACAGAGCGCGGTTTCCCTTTTCATGTGCCTATTTCTACAACACAGCAAGTTGACGGGTTTTATTATGATTGAGCAAGTTAAATCGGTCGACTTCCGTTCTCGCCGCGCTAAACGAATCGAACACGGTAATGATGAACTGCTGTCAGACGTTCTTTCCATATTAGATGCCTGCATCTATTAACCGGCCGATAAATCAAATTGCATCGTAAGGATTTTGTCAGGTTGCAAAAAGACTAAATCACCTCAAAAAAAGATTCATCAAATTCAGGTTTACCCTCATACTTTTTCATATTAAATGCCATGGCCTTATCCGTGTTTTCTATGTGGTCGGGA
>JAUXEW010000155.1 GCA_030620375.1 Desulfobacteraceae bacterium
GTCAACTTTTTTTCTTGGTCATTTGAATTTTGGTGATTCGAATTTGCCTTTCGACTGGGCTCAAGGTGGTGGGCTGGTCGAACCATTTCGAATTTTGTGCTTCGGATTTTGTATTTCCGGCTTGTCCGGCTTAGAGTATTTGACTTTCAATTCTTCCTGGACCTCATGCTCGCTGATCCGTTTCCGAGCGCAACCGTTAAAAGGTTCAATATTCAATCTACAATCGTCAATATTTAATTTCCCGATAAAGCGGGATTTACACTTCGCTACAACCCCGTGAGCGGGATCTCCGCTACGTTAGGACCGGCTAAGCTTATCCGGGTTGGAATACCGACTTTCAGCAGCTTTTCTGAAAATGTACCGGATGGTCACTTTTTACCTATCCAAGCGTTGCAAATCCGTATTTTGTGTGTTAACTTACAGCCTTACGATATTTTTTTATCAGTCTATTATCAGTTAGCGAATATTATCAATAATATCAGTACCGAGTCGGAGTTCAAGTCCCCCCTCTCGCACCAAATTAGTTCGCTTCGCTCACGATTGGAATAACGGCTTACCAAGAGAATGGCCGCAAAAAAAAATACTGTGGTTCTCTCCGAGGCGTAGGCGCTACCCTACGAGCCGGAGGCCAATAAATTGTAGAATTTCCGATACATGAAAGGATGATGATGCAAGTTTCAGTCGAAGATATTAACAGTGTCAAAAAGACACTTCACATTGAAATACCTGAAGAAACGGTTGTTCAAGAACTGGACAAGGCTTACAATAAGCTGAGAAAAAAAGCGAAGGTCAAAGGCTTCAGAACCGGTAAAGTACCCCGGTCGGTGGTGGTGCGGCTATTTAAAAAGGATGTTCAAGCGGACGTGACGTCCAGTTTGATCCAAAGCTCTTTTCTGGATGCGCTAAAGAAGACCGATCTGAAAATCGTGGGGACCCCGAATGTGGACCCTCCTAAACTGGAGGCTACAGGACCTTACCGATATGACGCCACGGTGGAGATTTCGCCTGAACTTGAAGATATTGAATACCGTGGGTTATCCCTTAAACGGACAAACTACAAGGTTTTAGATGAGGAAATTGAGGCCCAACTCAAGATGCTGCAAAAAAATATGGCGCGGCACCAAAAAATAGCAGAAGACCGACCGGCGCAAAATGACGATTTCGTTTTAATCGATTATGAAGGGTTCAAAGAAGGCCGTCCGTTTGCCGAAACCGCCAAAACAGAGAATTTTAATATGAAAATCGGGGAAGGTCCTATCATTAAGGATTTCGACGATCAGCTCATCAGCATGAAGCCCGGTGACAAAAAAGATTTTGAGGTAAAATTTCCTCAGGACTATTTTAACAAGAAACTGGCGGACCTTGATATTTCATTTCAGGTTACCCTCCATGAAATCAGAGAAGAGGTGTTTCCTGAAATTGACGATGTGCTTGCCAAAAAAGCCGGCCAATATGAGAGCCTTGATGAATTGAAGAAGGCCATTTCGGATAACCTGGAGCAGGGCTATAACAAGCGGATGGAACAAGAATTGCATGAACAAATTTACAAAGAGTTGATTTCCAGGTCTGATTTTGAGTTGCCGGATGTCATGGTTGATATGGAGCTCGAAGGGATCATTGAAGAGGCCGAGCGTTCTTTTGCCTACCGCAATATCTCCATGGAGGATATCGGACTCACCCGGGAATCTATTGCCGAAAAATATCGTGACACAGCGGCCAAACAGGTTAAACGCCATGTGTTGCTCGGAAAATTAATCGATCAGGAGAGCCTGACCATATCCGATGATGAACTGGAAGACGGGCTAAAAGAAATGGCGGACAGCTTTAATCAACCTATAGAGCAAATTAAGAATTATTACAATCAAAACAAGAACAAGATCGAATATTTCAAACATACTCTACTTGAAAAAAAGGCAATCAAGCTTATCATTGATAGTAGCGAGATTGAGGACGTGGAACCGCAAAAAGAGGAAGCCGCCGCCGAGGATTAAAGCTCAAAGCGGAAAGCTCAAGGCTGGAAGAGTTGAAAGCTGAAGGCGGAAAGCTGGAAGAGCTCAAAGCTGAAAGCTGGAAGAGCTCAAAGCTGAAAGCTGGAAGAGCTCAAGGCTGAAGGCTGGAAGAGCTCAAAGCTCAAAGCGGAGGGCTCAAAGCTCAGATATCGTTGATTGGTTGAATAGTTGATTGGTTAAGTGGTTGTAAATATGGATTTAGCCCATATTTGCAAAATGATTGGACACTTCATGTTTCAACAATCGTACCATTCTTAAATTATGACTATAATTTACCTGATCAACCATTCAACCAGTAAACCATTCAACGAGGTCTCTACTACTATATAAAAGGAGGAAATCTGTGCCACTTATTCCAATGGTCATTGAGCAAAGCGGCCGGGGCGAGCGTGCCTACGACATCTATTCAAGACTGCTCAAAGACAGAATCATTTTCCTCGGAACCGCTATGAATGATGAGGTTGCCAATCTTTTGATTGCGCAGCTTCTTTTTCTCGAATCCGAAGACCCTGACAAGGATATTAATTTTTACATTAATTCTCCCGGCGGTCTGGTCACCGCAGGATTGGCCGTGTATGACACCATGCGGTATATCAAGCCGGATGTTTCCACGGTGTGCATCGGGCAAGCCGCCAGCATGGGCGCACTTTTGCTGACAGCCGGGACAAACTTTAAGAGATATTCGCTGCCCAACTCGAGAATCCTCATCCATCAACCCATGGGAGGTTTCCAGGGACAGGCGTCTGATATCGAAATCCAGGCCAGAGAAATTCTGCGCATGAAAGAGACCTTGAATCAGATACTTGTCAAGCATACCGGCAAAAAATTAGAGCAGATACAGGGCGATACGGACCGCGATTTTTTTATGACCGGTGAGGAGGCCAAAGCGTACGGCATCATCGATCACGTCATTACGGATCGGGACGACCTTGATAAAATTAAAGCGGTGGAGGCTTAATATGCCAAAGAAAAAAGACGAAAACGACAATCTCTTTTGTTCATTTTGCGGCAAAAATCAATCAGAAGTCAGGAAGCTGATTGCCGGTCCGGCGGTATACATATGTGATGAATGCATCCAGCTTTGCTTTGAGATCATCGAAGAGGAGAGCGAAAAGGATGCCAAAGATTCGGAGCAGGTCATGGTTCCGAAGGAAATTAAAGAAATGTTGGACGGTTACGTCATTGAGCAGGAAGCGGCTAAAAAAGTGCTATCCGTTGCGGTTTACAATCATTACAAGCGTCTCGATGCGATAACTAGTGCCGGTGACATCGAAATTCAAAAAAGCAACATCCTCTTAATCGGCCCCACCGGCTGCGGAAAAACCCTGCTGGCCCAGACGCTGGCACGGTTTTTAAATGTCCCGTTTACCATTGCGGATGCCACCAGTTTGACCGAGGCCGGCTATGTCGGAGAGGACGTTGAGAACATTATTCTTTCCTTGCTTCAAAATGCCGACTATGATGTGGAAAAGGCTAAACGCGGCATCGTTTACATAGATGAAATTGACAAGATTGCCAGCAAAACGGATAACCCCTCCATCACACGCGATGTATCCGGAGAAGGTGTTCAGCAGGCGTTATTGAAAATAATCGAGGGCACTACCGCCAGCGTGCCGCCCAAAGGCGGCCGAAAGCATCCCCAGCAGGATTTCGTCAAAGTGGACACCTCGAATATACTTTTCATCTGCGGTGGGACCTTTAACGGTCTGGATAAAATCATCCAGCGGCGATCCGGATCCAAAATGATGGGTTTCGGTGCCAAAATCGTCAAAGAAAAAGAAAGGAGTATCGGGGACTCTTTAAAATTGGTCCAACCTGAGGACTTGATCAAATTCGGGCTGATTCCGGAATTTTTAGGGCGCCTGCCGGTGATTGCCACCCTGGGTGAATTGAACGAGGATGCCCTGATCCGGATACTGAAAGAGCCGAAAAATGCACTGCTCAAGCAGTTTAAAATGCTTTTTGAAATGGAAGGGGTCAACCTGCGGCTGACCGACAGCGCGCTCTCGGCTGTTGCAAAAGAAGCTACAAAGCGAAAATCAGGTGCCCGTGGGTTACGAGCGATTATGGAAAGTTGCATGCTTGATATCATGTATGAACTTCCATCTGCTGAGAATGTTAAAGAATGCGTTATCGGTGAAGAAGTCGTGCTGCACAACGAATCTCCGATCTTGTTATACGAGCAAACGAAAAAGCAAGCATGAGCGGCTTGTTAGAAATGACGTAACCGTTCACAGGTTCAGGGTTCAACGTTCAGGGTTAAGCGCCGTCGCTGGCCTGAAAGGCGGCCAGTCTAATCGAAAAAGAAACTAATGCAACCTTGAACCCGGAACCTCTGAAATTTTAACCTCAAACAGTTGAGATGTCATTACCATGGTGAATATTCCGAAATTTTTTAAAGATGAAGAACCCGATTCTGCTAAATTACTACTGCCGCTTTTACCCCTGAGGGATATCGTCGTCTTTCCCCATATGGTAGCACCCCTTTTTGTGGGACGTGAAAAATCTGTCAATGCGCTATCCGATGCCATGAACAAGGACAAGAATGTATTCCTTGTCACCCAGATGAAGGCCGGCATTGATAATCCCGGGGAACAAGATATCAGCCATGTGGGAACCATCGGTAAAGTGCTGCAGCTTCTGCGATTGCCCGACGGCACGGTAAAAGCACTGGTGGAAGGCAAAACCCGCGCAAAGATATCCCGTTTTATCGACAATAAGGATTTTTTTCAGGTAGAACTCGAAAAAATTCATACCCCCGAACTGCCTCATGCGGAAGGAGAAGCATTGAGCCGGTCCATCCAGGACGGTTTCGAGGAATATGCCAAGTTGAACAAGAGTATATCCAAGGAGTTGATATCGAACGTAGCCTCCATCACAGATCCATCCCAGGTGGCCGACACGGTGGCCGCACATTTTTCATTTAAAATCGAAGACAAGCAACGGCTGCTGGAAATGGTCAGTTTATCCGATAGAATGGCTCTGCTTCTGAGTCTGATAAAAATGGAGATCGAAGTTTTCAGGATGGATCAGCGCATCAAAAGTCGTGTCAAGGAACAGATGGAAAAGACTCAGAAAAATTATTATTTGAATGAGCAAATGCGCGCCATTAAAAAGGAGATGGGTGCCGAAGATGACGTGGCTGATGAAATCAAGGAACTTGAAGAAAAGATAAAAAATAAGAAAATGTCCAAGGAGGCCACCGAAAAAATCGGGCAGGAGCTGAAAAAATTAAAAATGATGACGCCCATGTCGGCTGAGGCCACAGTGGTTCGCAACTACATCGACTGGATTATCAGTCTGCCCTGGTATGAAATAACCGAAGTAGAGGATGATATCGACAAATCCGAGAGAATACTCGATGAGGATCACTACGGACTCGAGAAACCAAAAGAACGCATATTGGAATATTTGGCGGTTCAATCCCTGGTCAAAAAAATCCGTGGCCCGATTCTGTGTTTTGTCGGCCCCCCGGGCGTCGGAAAGACGTCTCTGGCCAAATCCATTGCGAGAGCCACCGGTCGGGAATATGTTCGCCTTTCTCTCGGCGGTGTTCGGGATGAAGCCGAAATCAGGGGACATCGCAGGACATATATCGGTGCGATGCCGGGTAAAATTATCCAATCCCTGAAAAAGGCAGGGTTCAATAATCCCGTTTTCTGCCTGGATGAAGTCGATAAAATGAGTATGGATTTCAGGGGTGACCCATCGTCAGCCCTTCTGGAAGTTTTGGATCCGGAACAAAACTTCGGTTTCAATGACCATTACCTGGATCTGGACTATGATCTATCGGATATCTTTTTTATCACCACCGCCAACACGTTGCCGGATATTCCACTGCCCCTGCAGGACCGCATGGAGATTATTCGGCTGCCCGGCTACACCGAATATGATAAATATCATATCGCAGAAGACTTTCTGGTCCCTAAACAGATTAAGAACAATGGCCTTGAAGATAAAAATGTAACTTTTTCGAAAAATGCGATTATGACACTTATCCGGCGCTATACCCGTGAAGCCGGCGTGAGAAACCTTGAGCGGGAAATTGCTTCGGTATGTCGCAAGCTGGCCCGCCAAGTCTTGAAAGAAACCGACAAGATCGAATTCAGGGTTTCCGAGAAATCCGTTGCAAAATTCCTGGGACCCTATCGGTTCCGCCATGAACAGATCGAGGAAAAAGACCAGGTCGGCATGGTGACCGGATTGGCATGGACCCAGGCGGGTGGCGAGCTGCTTTTCATTGAAACTTTGATCATGCCCGGTAAGGGAAAACTGACCGTAACGGGCAAACTTGGCGAAGTCATGCAGGAATCCGCCCAGGCTGCTCTGAGCTATGTTCGTTCCCGGGCTGACAATTTGATGATCGATGACAAGTTTTATAAAGAATATGACATTCATATCCACATTCCCGAAGGGGCCATTCCCAAAGACGGTCCTTCCGCCGGTATTTCCATGTGTACTTCGTTGGTGTCGGCACTGACCAAACGAGCGGTTTACCGCGATATCGCCATGACCGGTGAGATTACATTGCGGGGCAGGGTGCTTCCTATCGGCGGCTTGAAAGAAAAAATCATTGCGGCCCACAGAGGCGGAATCAAAAAGATTCTTATCCCGCATGAAAACGAAAAAGATTTACGAGATGTCCCCAATAGCATTTCCAAACAGCTTGAAATTATTCCGGTAGAGCACATGGATGAGGTGCTTAGTTATGCCTTGATCCAGGAGGAGGGGGATGTTCTTTTTAAGAAAGTGGATATCCCCTTTGAAATAGCGGCCGAAAAATCGGGGGA
>JAUXEW010000224.1 GCA_030620375.1 Desulfobacteraceae bacterium
GTTGCCGTAACACTGGCTTTTGATGAAGAAACCGGTGTCGTCGTATATGGGCCTGAAGTGATGTCCCGGGGATTTGTGTTTGAGAACCAAACCGGCCATCTTATTGACGATGCTCAGTGTGTCATCCTTGAGGTCATAGAAGATATCGGCCTGGAAGTGCCGAACCGGATTGAAAAAATCAAATCAAGATTGCAAAAAGAGTTAAAACAGTATTTTTTCTTTACCATCGGACGGCGACCGATGATATTGCCGTTTGTTCTGGAAATATAACTGATGGTTTCGTAAAAAGCCGTCACCCCGGACCCCGATCCGGGACGGAATGACAAAAAAGGACGTTTTTTAGCTTTTTACGAGACCATCATAATGAGTCCGTTAACCATTAAAACCTATTATTATCCATAGAAACATATGAGAAAAGAAATCGTTGGTATTTGCCTTTTTTTTCTTGTTATCCTTACCCTTATCAGTCTTGTGTCGTATAGCCCCCAAGACCCATCCATTAATCATGCCACGGATTCCGTCAAGAGTCATAACCTGTTCGGTGAGTTTGGGGCTCATGTCGCCGGTATCCTTATCGGTTTGTTTGGTCTCGGTGCATTTTGGTTTCCGATTTTGCTGTTGATCTTCAGCACCCAATTTTTTGGCCGGCATCCGAGAAAGGCGATGGTGTTGACCCTTACCGGGGGGATCTTATTGATTGTTTCCACCGGAAGTCTGTTAGGCTTAAAAGCGTTACCGGAGCATCATATTAACCTTTTCGGAACGGCCTTTTCTTCCGGAGGCCATGTTGGAATTCCCCTTGGGTCTTTCCTCGTCCGGTATACCAACATGATAGGCGGGACGATCATTATGGCCGTGATTTGGTTGATCGGCCTAATATTGGCCACCGGATTTTCCATGATTAGCTTTTTTAGGCGGTGCCAGAGAGCGGCTTTGTTTTCTGCGGATCGTGTCAAGACGCTGTTGATTAAATGGAAGGAGCGAAAGAAAAAATCGGCCCGGTTTCATAAGGTGAAAAAGGAACAAAAAGCAAAGAAAAAGCCTGAAATTAAAATAAAATCCAATCCTCCTCGAAAAGTTAAGGCAGTGCCGGTTCCGAAACAGGAAGTGTTCGATTTTATGCGCAAAGGTCCTGGATTTCAATTGCCATCCGTCAATTTGTTAGATGATCCGAAATCCCGGGGTGTATCGGTGGATGATGAGAATTTAAAGATGAAGTCAAAGCTGTTGGAGAAAAAGCTGGATGACTTCGGTGTTAAGGGCGAGGTGGTGGCCATCTCTCCGGGGCCTGTCATCACGACTTTTGAGTATCGGCCCGCTCCGGGAATTAAAATTAACAAAATTGTCAATTTGACCGATGATCTTGCCCTTGCCCTTCGTGCCATGAGTATCCGAATCGTGGCACCAATTCCGGGCAAAGACGCCATTGGGATTGAGATCCCCAACACCGACAGAGAATCAGTTAGGTTAAAAGAGATCATTGCCACACCCGTATTTGAAAAATCCAGATCCAAGCTGACTATTTGCCTGGGAAAAGATATTGAGGGGCATCCTGTGATTACCGATTTAAACAAGATGCCCCACTTGCTAATCGCCGGTGCAACCGGTTCGGGGAAAAGTGTGGGCCTAAATACCATGATTTGCAGTTTGCTCTACAAATCAACACCGGACGAAGTGAAGATGATCATGGTTGATCCCAAACGAATCGAACTTTCGTCATATGATGGCATTCCCCATCTCATTACGCCGGTGGTCACGAATCCCAAAAAGGCAACAAATGCCTTGTTCTGGGCGGTTCGGGAAATGGAAAAACGGTATGAGTTGCTGTCTGAAAAGAAGGTCAGGAATATTCGGCAGTATAATCAGAAAATCGGAAAAGAAGCTTCGGAGAACAAGGAAAATTTTCCTGAAAAGCTGCCTTATATCGTTGTTGTAATAGACGAGCTGGCAGATTTGATGATGTTAGCGTCAAGGGACGTTGAGGTGGCGTTAACCCGACTGGCTCAGATGGCCAGGGCCGCAGGCATTCATCTGATTCTCGCGACCCAACGCCCTTCGGTTAACGTATTGACCGGGATAATCAAGGCGAATTTTCAAGCTCGTATTTCATTCCAGGTGTCTTCCAAAATCGATTCAAGAACCATTATTGATGCCAATGGTGCTGAAAATCTATTGGGAAACGGCGACATGCTGTTTATGCCGCCGGGGACAGCCAAGTTGCAACGGATACATGGCGCCTATATTTCCGAGGCCGAGGTTTCTCGAATTACGGAATTTTTAAGGCAGCAAAAATTGCCGGAGTACGATGAAGCGGTTACCGAGGCACCGGAACAGGAATCGGACGGAACTAACGGTGAAGGAGAACATGACGAACGGTATGATGAAGCCGTGAAACTGGTTACAAAAACCCGGCAAGCCTCCATCTCCATGATTCAGCGACATTTACGGATCGGGTATAACAGAGCAGCTCGGATTATTGAAGTCATGGAAAAAGAGGGGATTGTGGGTCAATCAGACGGCGTGAAGGCCAGGGAGGTGTTGGTGAAAGGGTATGATGAAATACCCTAGAAACCTTTTCAAATCCGCCTCGGGAAGCCGTTTTAGTGAAAAATTTTGGCTTTGGATTTATAAAAAAAGTTTCATTTGCTTCTTTCTTTAAACATACCATTACCTCCCCTTAAAACAGGCTGCTTTACAGCAGTTTTAGAGTGCGAAACTTGAAGATTTCTTTTAGAAGGAAATTAAACTGAAATGAATTTTGATGCTCAACTGATGAGCCGTATTAAAGGGTTTTTGGATGAGGAAGAAGGCCTATATCTGTATCAGATTGCCGGTGAGGCGAGCAAATACGGAGCGTGCCTGGAAATCGGCAGTTACTGCGGAAAGTCAACGGTTTGTTTAGGATGTGCCTGTAAAGAAAATAACGGTGTTCTTTTTTCCATTGATCATCACAGGGGGTCTGAAGAACAACAACCCGGTGAAGCGTATTTTGATTCGGACCTGTTTGACCCGGGAACCAATCGTATAGACACCTTCCCGTTTTTCAGAAAAACCATTGAAACGGCAAGCCTCGAAGACACGGTAGTGCCCATGGTGTGCCGTTCCGAAGTGGCTGCGCGCCAATGGACGACTCCTTTAAGTATGGTTTTTATTGACGGTGGCCATGCCTATGATACCGTATATGCCGATTACAGTTCCTGGGCCAGCCATATTATGCCCGACGGATACCTCCTTTTCCATGATATTTTTCCTGACCCGACGAAAGGTGGACAAGCGCCGTATCAAGTCTATCAGCTTGCTGCTGCTTCAGGCCTGTTTCGCGAACTTCCCATGTTCAAGACGATTGGTGTTCTGCGGCGTCTAAAGTGCGGGGAAGTTCCGTAATCCTTTACTTTAGCTCACGTTTGACTTTTCCGGACTAAGGACAGAGATATATGAACGGAGAAACAGATCCAAAAAGTCTATTCACATTAGATGTTAGTGTTATCGTTCCGGTGAAGGACGAAGCCGAAAATATTTCCGTTTTGGCAGGGGAAGTACAGACCGTCATGGGAAAGACCGCCTGGTCATGGGAATGTTTATGGATAGATGACGGCTCAACCGATAATACGTTGCCGGAGCTAAAACAGCTTAATGAAATCAACCCGCATCATCGATATATCTCTCTGGATAAAAACTACGGACAATCAGCCGCCATGGCCACCGGTTTTTGTAATGCGCTGGGGAATATTCTGGTGACCATTGACGGTGACGGGCAAAATGACCCCAATGATATACCCACGCTGGTTAATCGTCTACTTAAAGATGATGCGGACATGGTAAACGGTTGGAGAAAAGGCAGGCAGGACACGATCGTTCGTAAGATTTCTTCCCGTATCGCCAATAATTATCGAAATTGGATAACCCGGGAAAGCGTAAGAGATGTGGGGTGTTCTATTAGGGCGATTCGTCGTCACTGCATTGACCATGTGCCGGTGTTTAAGGGTATGCATCGCTTTTTACCGACACTGGTCCGTATCAGCGGATATTCCAAGATCGTTGAAGTACCGGTGAGTCATCGTCCGCGCAGAAGAGGTGAAACCAAATACGGCATTCATAACCGCCTGTGGGTAGGGTTGGTGGACACCTTTGCCGTATGTTGGATGCGTCGCCGAATGGTATTCCCCAAAGTAAAAGAAAAAAGTTGTTTGGGAAGGAATTAAACGCATGAATACGTTCTGGTTGGCCCTTGGATTTTTTGCGCAATTGTTATTTTCCGCCAGGTTTCTGATTCAATGGATTGCCAGCGAAAGAGCCGGGAAAAGTGTGATTCCCTTGCTATTTTGGTACTTCAGCATTGCCGGAGCCGGGTTGTTATTAATCTATTCCATATACCGTAAGGACCCTGTATTTATTCTCGGCCAATCAACCGGTATTTTTATTTACACCAGAAATCTATATTTGATTCGTCGGGAAAGAAAAACCGTATTGACAGGATAAAGGGCTTCTAACAGGCAAAAGTCAAATTAAAAACCGGCAAACGAGCATACGGAACTTCCTATTGGGTGTGGTTGTCGCATAATTTGGAATAACAGATGGGAACAGATAAATAATGGTTACCAAACTGAAATCAGTAGTAAATATCAGCCTTAACCAAAAAATTGGATTATTAGTTCCTTATATAAAAAAGCGTATAATAGCGCAGATTCAATCCGTAGCGCTTATTGTTATTTACTTAATTTGTTTTCAAACTATTGTTTTAAACATTGCTATTAGTGAAGCTGCGATCGTTGCAA
>JAUXEW010000243.1 GCA_030620375.1 Desulfobacteraceae bacterium
ATCTCCTTTTGTTGTAACTCAGGTTGTCAGGTTCACGGTTCACAGTTCAAGGTTAATCTTTCATGAATCTAACCTTGATGAACTCGTAAAAAGTCGAAAAGTTCTCTTTTCCGTCATTCTGTCCCGGATCGGGGTCCGGGATGACGGCCAAGCCGGGCACTTAGTGAAGCTTTTTGCGCTATCCAGTAAATTCAATGCGTTCTGGATGCCGGATAAAGTCCGGCATGACGATTTCGAGACTTTTTACGAGACTGTCACATTTATCATTTTAATACTTTTTATCTATAAGGAGGGCATACATGGCATACAAGGAGCTAGATATGACGATCAGCAAAGAAGCTCAGGCAATGCAAAAAGAAGCAAAAAGCTTTGCAATGAACGTATTAAGGCCGGCCGGAATCGAGCTTGACAAATTTCCTGACCCGTCCGATGTCATTGCCGAGGGATCAATATTGTGGGATACATTTAAAAAGTATCGTGAAATGGAATATCATCTCAGTGGGTTTCCGGAAGAATTGGGCGGCGCGGGTGACATTGAACCTATCGCGAGCATATTGATTAATGAAGAACTGGCATATGGCGATGTCGGCCTGGCAATCAGCCTGGGTGTTTCCGGCATGCCGTTCAGCCTGGCCGCAAAAATGCCCGACCCGGAATTACAGGAATTGGCAAGGAATTACTGTGAGGACAAAGAAGGTAAACTGATCGGGTGCTGGTGCATGATGGAACCGGAGCATGGGTCGGATTGGATATTGTCGGCCCAGCCAGGTTTTGATGACCCTGAAAAGGTGGGCGTTCCATCGGTTAAGGCGGTAAAAAAAGGAGATGAATACATCCTTAACGGGCAGAAGGCCGCCTGGGTCAGTAACGGCACTATTGCCACCCATGGGGTTGTCCATTTAAATCTTGATCCCTCACTGGGCATGAGAGGTGACGGCTTAGCTATTGTGCCGCTGGGTTTACCCGGCATATCCAGGGGAAAACCGTTAAATAAAATCGGCCAGCGGCCCTTAAACCAGGGTGAAATTTTCTTTGATGACGTAAAACTCCCGGAAAAATACATGATCGCTCCGGATGCGAGCCTGGGAACACTCATGAAGGATCTGACCCTCATCGGCGCCAATACCAGCATGGGGATACTATTTACAGGGGTTGCCCAGGCCGCCTTCGACGAAGCCCTGGATTACGCTAAAAATCGCATTCAAGGCGGCAAGCCGATTTTCGATCACCAAAGTGTCCGGTTGAGACTGTTTGAAATGTTTAAAATGGTGGAGTCGACCCGGGCGCTTAGTCGTAGAGCCGCATTATATAACATGACCAACAACGATCCGCTGAATAACCTTTTCCCCTCCGGAGCTCACGGCATGGCGCTTAAAGTCGTTGCCACCGAAACCGCATTTAAAGTGGCCAGTGAGGCAATCCAGATTTTCGGCGGAATCGGTTTGACTAAAGAATACATTATCGAAAAAATATTCAGGGATGCCCGGTTATCCATGATCGAAGACGGGGAAAACAATGTCCTGTCGCTTGTCGGTGCATCTCATTTATAATGTTCACGGAAAAAGGAAGGTGTTCAAATGCGAAACGTTAAAATTATCGGGGGTGCCATGACCAAAATCGGCAAACATATGGATCGGAATCTAAAATCCCTTGCAGCCGAGGCGGTCACCGGTGCCCTTAAAGATGCTCGAATTACCAAGGAACAGCTTGAAGGTGCCTGGGTCGGCAATGCCGCCCAGGGATTGCTTGACGGCCAGGAAATGATTCGAGGCCAGGTGGTGCTTCACCCGTTGGGAATTACCGGAATCCCGGTATTTAATATTGAAAACGCCTGCGCTTCTTCAGCGGCGGCATTTAATAGCGCCTGGGCACGTATCGCCCTGGGAGAAATTGATGTCGCGCTGGTCCTCGGTATGGAAAAGATGTATTACGAAGATAAAAAAAAGTCCCTGGCCGTCTTTGCGTCGGGTATGGATGTTGAAATTCTGGCATCCTTTATGGCGGCGGCAAAAAAGGCGGAAACACAAATCGAAAAAGACCGTGAAGCGCAGGCAGGCGAAGTAAGTAAAAAAACCGCCGGTCGAAGCATCTTCATGGATGTTTACGCCATGGCTGCACGGAACCATATGGAAAAGCACGGCTCCACCCAGCGCCAACTGGCGGTTATTTCATCTAAAAACCACTTTCATTCCTCAATGAACAAGCTAGCACAGTACCAAAAGAAATGGTCCGTGGAAGCGGTTATAAACGATGTGGAGGTCGCGTTTCCGCTGACCCGTGCCATGTGCGCGCCTATCGGCGACGGGGCGGCGGCGTTGATTGTTTGCTCCGCGGAATATGCCAAAAAGATCGGGGCCGATTATGCCGTAGATGTTGCCGCAACGGTTATTGCCAGTGGAGAAACGACCACTGAAGGTCAGGAGGATCCCATGAGAAAACTTGCCGGAAAAGCGTATGAACGGGCGGGAATCGGTCCGGAGGAAATCAGCCTGGCTGAAGTTCATGATGCCACGGCCTATGGGGAGCTTGGCAACACCGAGGCATTGATGTTCTGCCCGAAAGGCGAAGGCGGACAATTCGCCGAGGCCGGCCATACTACATTAGGCGGCAAGATTCCGGTGAATGTATCCGGTGGTCTTGAATCTCAGGGACACCCGGTGGGGGCAACCGGTAGCCGCCAGGTAGTGGAACTGTTCTGGCATTTGACGGGTCGCGCCGGGGAACGCCAAGTGGAAGGTGCACGGGTTGGACTGGCCCAAAACGGCGGCGGCACCATCGGTAATTCCGAAGCGGCTCTATCCATTATTATATTAAAAAAATAGAAATCATCTCCCGATCAGTTGGAGAAGCGGTTCCAAGGATAAAACAAATGCGATTACAAAACAAAACAGCACTGGTAACAGGGGCAGGTTCCGGACTGGGGAAAAGCATCGCTGAAACATTCGCCAGGGAAGGTGCCAGCGTGGTTGTTAACGATATAAATCCCGAAACCGGCCGCGCGGTAACGGACCGAATCAACCAATCCGGCGGCATCGCCTCATTTATTCAAGGTGATACCTCAAAAGAAGCCGATGCCGAAAAATTGGTTCAATTTTCCGTTCAGACATACGGCTGTTTAGACATCCTTGTGAATAACGCCGGTGTAGAGCAGGTCAAAGCCATCCAAGATGTAACCGAATCGGAATGGGATTACGTGATGAACGTCAATTTAAAGGGCGTTTTTTTCTTATCCAAACATGGGGTCAGGCAAATGGTTGAACAGCAAAACGGAAATATCATCAACATGGCCTCCATGGCCGGTTTGGCCGGAAGCGCACTCAATGGAGTTTACTGCGCTTCCAAAGGCGGCGTCGTCCAGCTGACCCGTGCGATGGCTCTGGAATACCGGGATTTCAATATCCGGGTAAATGCGATCTGCCCGGCCATCATAAAAACGGATCTTGCCGATCGTTTTATGGATGGCTACAAGTCCCTGGGAGTGCCCATTGAAGAAGCAATTGCCGGCAGGCAACATCGTATCGGCGCCGTAGCGGAAGTGGCCAATGCGGCCCTGTTTTTAGCCAGCGACGAATCATCATTTATTAACGGTGTCGCCCTTCCTGTGGACGGTGGCATGAGCGCCGGATAACTGAAAAAAGGCTACTATCTATAAAAACTGCAAAAAAATGTTTTTATCAAACGCATCCTACCTCAAAATTTCTAGGCCCCGTCGCAAATATCTTTTCATTTTCTCAAAATAGTATAAATATAGAGAGATGCCCCCTAAATAAATCATGGGGTATCTTACATAATCTTGAAAAAATATAATTTTTCTCTTGATCTATCCATATTTTTATTTTATAAAGAGCAAGATTTAAATAAATTAATGCTAAAAATAAATATTTTGGGGAAAGAGCCTATGGAATTCTGGCGGGTTCCTTTTGATGCAAGTGAAATAGAAATTACACAAGGTATAGTGTATATCATCGAAGATCGATGTAAGGGTTGTGGATATTGTATCGAATTTTGTCCCAAACAGGTCCTTGAATTTTCCACCAAGTTTAATGCCAAGGGCTATCATCCACCAACAACGGTCAATCCCGATGATTGCGTAAACTGTCATTACTGCGAAGTCATTTGTCCGGAATTTGCGATTTATTCCGTAGAAGCCCCCCTTTCCACGTAACATACCAACCATTGGTTAAAACATATTAATGAATTCAAAAGAGGACAAGAATGAAACCAGCAGTTCTCACCGGAGAACATTTTTTTACCGGCGATGTGGCGTGCGCTGAAGGTGCGTTGGCTGCCGGATGCC
>JAUXEW010000176.1 GCA_030620375.1 Desulfobacteraceae bacterium
AAAAGTCCTTCCCCTTATTCATGCGATATGCAATACGGTGATGTTGTTTCTTGCTTTATCACAGATTTATACAGGTGTTGGCGTTTACCGAACATATGTATTGGGGCTTTAGTTCGGTAAATAGGGGACGTCCCGCTGGCACTCATCCTCGTTTCTTTTTAATCGATTACTGCTGAAACGACCAGGTCGGACATACGCTGATGACGCAGGATGCTGGCCCCTTCTTCCAGCAGGCCGGCGGTTAAGAGAGCAAAAACCAGTTCCCGTTCCGGATCCACCCAAAACATGGTCGATCCTGCCCCCAGTCCGCCGAATGTTCCCGGTGAAGTTGTCTGGCCAAAAGGCATCGGGAAAATTCCTTCACCGCGCAAGCGGTTTAAAGAATTCTTCTGCCAGGATCTCGCGGAAGGGGCGTGTTCCCCCACCCACATGGGAAGGAGCATGATTGATCCATATTAGGTCGGCAGAGAACGGAGCTAAGCCGCCTCTTAGTAACTTCCGTCTTTGGTCGCCTCAGCCCGTTCTTCATTTGACATTTCAGCCAGACGCTCAACTTCCTTGATATCAAGGCCCAATCCATCGGCTACACGTTTCCCATAGTCGGGATCAGCTTTGTAGAATATTGCCGTCTGGCGGTACTGAATGCGATTTATGGCGCCACCAAGGTGATCGACTATATTGCCGATTAGGTTGTCTCGACCTTGGACAGTCATGACATCGCGGTAAAGGTTTCCTGACTGGACAAAGTCGTCGTTGGGATGGGAAAAAGAATAGCGAGCTGCGTCACCGGATACATCGAAAGGTGGTTCTCCAGCTGTTGGATCAGGCACCGGCCCGCCAAAGCTGTTCGGCCAGTAATTGGGTTCACCTCCAGAATTGTCGTCCAGACGCATGAAACCATCACGTTGGTAGCTCATCTCAGGAGCGGCCTTAGGCGCATTTACCGGCAGCAGGTGATAGTTGAGTCCCAGTCGATGAATATGGGTGTCGTGATAGGAAAAGAGTCTGGCCTGGAGCATCTTATCCGGGGAAGCTGCAATACCGGGTACCAGATTGCCGGGGCTAAAGGCAGACTGCTCAACCTCGGCGAAGTAGTTTTTGGGATTGCGGTTGAGTACCAGGCGGGCCACCTTGATGGGCGGAACCTCATCATGAGGCCATACTTTCGTGATGTCAAAGATATCCCAGGGAAAGTTTTTGGCCTGCTCAGGGGTCAAGATCTGCATCTCAAGAGTCCAGGAAGGATAATCACCCCGCTCTATGGCCTCATACAAATCACGGGTGGCATGATTAGGGTTTTCGCCGGCGATCCGAGTCGCCGCTTCCCGGGTAAGATTCTTAATCCCTTGATCCGTCTTAAAATGATACTGCACCCAGAAGTACTCATCTTTGTCGTTGTACCATTTGAACGTGTGGCTGCTATAGCCGTTCATATGTCGGAAGGTAGCTGGTGTACCACGATCAGAGAAGAGAATGGTGACCTGATGGATTGACTCTGGGGTTAGGGAGAGAAAGTCCCAGAACATGTTGGCATCCGGGAGGTTAGTGGCCGGATGTCGTTTCTGCGTGTGAATGAAATCCGGGAACTTGAGCGGATCGCGGATAAAAAAGACCGGGGTATTGTTTCCGGTCATGTCGTAGTTCCCTTCCTCAGTGTAGAACTTGACGGCAAAGCCCCGTGGGTCTCGGGCAGAATCAGGCGAACCTTTTTCTCCACCTACGGTAGAGAACCTCACAAAGACCTCGGTGCGTTTGCCCACCTCGGAGAGAAACTTTGCCTTTGTGTATTTGGTCACATCAGCAGTCACCTCAAAGTAGCCGTAGGCTCCGGCTCCCTTGGCGTGGACCACACGCTCCGGGATACGTTCGCGGTCGAAGTGGGCCAGTTTTTCCAGCAGGTGAACGTCCTGCATCAGTACCGGCCCGCGCTCACCCGCTGTCAGGCTATTTTGATCTTCAGCCAAAGGGATTCCAAACGCCGTTGTTAAAATCTTTTTATTCTTCGCCATTTTATACCTCCTTTTAATTTGCTCCTACTGTGAAAGTTGAAGGATTTATGTCATGTCTGTTAAGGGTGTAAAATAAGTTCGTGTTTTGCGTGTAAATTAATTGCCTCGTCACTGAACCACCAGTAAACGATCGTACCCTTGTACCATGGTTGAATCATACTCTTAAAGTGCTCTTGAAAGTGGCGATCCGTTATACCGCCGGAAATGACGGCCAGAATCTTTTCCGAATCCGCAAGATCGGCAACCAATCTTGCAGAATCAAAATAATTGACTTTATATGGCTTGCTAAAATTGTAATTGGCTCGAAACAACGTTGCATCCGATCCGTGCATCGGAAATTCACCGGCACCGAGCCAATCTCGCCCGAAACCATTTTGCCGAAACGGGCTGACAAATAACACTTTGTGCGCATCGCCCCATCGCCATTTTGCAGCGTCTGCACCAAAGGTTTGCTCCAATTCCTTTTTAGCGTCCCGGGAAGCTAACACGATCATATCCTCAAGCCCTTCGACAGTGTCTGTACTTTTATCATCGAACCAGTTGCTTTTGCCTTGGTTTACCATGGCATCGAAGCGTTCTTGCCAATAATAGCGGGCATCCAGAAAACGGGTGGTCAAGTCCTTCCCCAGTTCGTCTTCAAATACGTGCCGGGTTAAGTGTCGGTATATAGACTGGTAAACCAGAGGGGCTGAAGTTTCTGCCTGATCTAAAAAGTCCCAGCCTGAAAGGGTGCGGTAGAAATCTTCAAATTCGCGCCGATTTTTTAAAGCAGTCAAAATATGAGGAACTAAACGCTTGGCCTGAAGATTGCGCGTATCACGCATATACTGCCAATGATCTTCGACAGAGGTCTTTTCGGAATTGTTCAGTAATTCGATAATGCGGCGGTATCGGTAAGAAGGTGCAAAATGGGAGGAATAGTAATAGGGATATTTAATCGGACGGGTATCGTGATTCGCTGTCCCGATCCATTTTTTCTTTGGATTAAATTTTGCCGGCATTTCATTTTTGGGAATCCACCCGATCCAGTCGTTTTTGTTTGACGCCGGCTTGGGATAGCTGCCGTTTCCGCCGGCACGTCTGGGAATTTTTCCTGAAGCCCGGAATCCGATATTTCCTTCTATGTCTGCAAAGACATAATTGAGCATCCAAAGGTCGATATGCTGAACCGCCTCGTCAACTTCTTGGACGTTTTGGGCCAGCAGAAGCTTGTCAATCCCAAGTTGCGGTCCCCAGGTCGATTCATCAGCCTCAATCCAGCGCAGGCTAAGGACTTTGTTGCCTGCCGGCCCCAAGCCATGGTCGGTGATTACCGGCCCTCTTTCCGTATACCGGAGATTTACTGTCTTTTTTCGAATTTTACCTTGCGCATTCGGATCCCGAACCAGGATCGTCTTTTTGCGGATTTTAAACGGCTCCCAGGTATCACCGTTTTGATAAAGGTTTGGATTTTCAGGATCAGTCGTCTCTATATAAACGTCTTGAACATCACCGTAAGCATTTGTGATGCCGAAGGCGACCCAATCCGTACGGCCGATCATGATACCCGGCAATCCGGAAAGGGTAAATCCGATGGCCCGTACCTCAGGACAGAACAGACCGACCGGATGCCAGACGCCGGGGAGCATGCTTGCATTTACGTGAGGATCACTGGCGAGAATAGCCCCTCCACTGCTGGATTTTTGAGGAGCGACAACCCAGTTATTACTCCCGAGGTTCAAGCCGGATAACGTATGTGAAGATATCAACAAGTCAGAAAATTTGAGACCGATACGCTCATGCATGGTATTATCGGCATTGACGTTTAAAGGGAAAAGCTCAGACGCTTTTTCAAACCCCAATGTGTCAATCAGTTGCTGAGAGAGCAACTCGTCAAACATGTTGGTGGAGTTGCTGAGACTAACGAAATGGACAAATGAAATCACATCCGCAAGGGACCAGGGCGTTTTTATATCACCGGAAAACTTTACTTCTACGGAATGTTCGTCCGTGCATTCTTTTATATAGGTGTTGATCCCTTCAACAAAAGGCTCTATAAATGCTTTTGTTTCAGGTGAAAGGCGTTTTGCATGACGGTTTGCATTGTCCTTCAATTCAAGTAAGTGCATCATAATATCAGATGAAAGCCCCTTTTCACCAATGGTTTCCGATAATCGACTATTGATAATCCTGCGATAGAATAATATTTGAAAAAGGCGGTCTTGTGCGGTAATGAATCCTTGGGCACGTAAAAGATCCGGCATGTTTTGGGCAAAGATATACGGAATGCCGTTTTCATCTCGAACAACGCGTACCGATGCGGTTAATCCTTTAAACTTCAATTCGCCGTCTTGCTGAAAATCATTTAACGATAATAAATACCAAACGGCTCCGATTATCAATACAAGCAAAATTAAAACAATACCTTTGCGCATTTTTACCCCCTTTTTTGGCTTAACCGAGGTGGTTTCGTGTAGAAGAAGAAACCTTGGCAAATACGACTGTTAACAAGGTATAGTCTAAAACGAGCCTTAATTTCTCTAATTGGCCACGCTATCAGATGGTTGCCTTTTTCGAAACCGGTTTTATCAGGGCCACCAGGATGATGGACAAAACAAAAGTAACGATTCCAAATATAAAGGCCCAGAAATAGGATCCGGTTTTATCGAAAATCCATCCAAAAAGGATGGGGCCCAATCCGTTTATGACCCCTCCGCTGAAGGTCAGTATTCCCATAAGGGTGGCGATGGAAAATCGACCGAAGATATCCCCGAGAAAGGGGACCCAGAGGGGCATTACCGCGCCATAGGCAAGGCCGTTGGCAACGGCGAATATGACGAAACCGGTCAGTGAATCAACTTGCATGGCGTAGATAAAGACCAGAATCTGGAAAATATAAGACGCATAAATAATGGGTTTCCTGCCCACCCGGTCGGATAGAGGGCCGGTGACCAGTCGGGACACCGTGGCGCAGAGCGCCATGATCATCATGGCGGTTCCGATGAATCCGCCCACCTTTTCCGGCGCCATGCCGGCCAATTTTGCGATATCAAAGCCCCAGGCCCCTATGTGGGCGATAATACCCATCAGGGCGATGGCGCCCAGGGGATAAACCATGAGAAACAGCCGGAAAGACCGGGTGCCAAGGGCTTCTTTCACCGTCCACCGTTCTTCTTCCGCAGGAATCGACGGGGCATAACCCATGGTGCCATTGGGCTTTTGCGAAGGGTCGCGGTCATCACCATCGGGGCGCAACCCCATGGACTCGGGATTTTTTCTTACAAGGAGAATGGCCGCCAGTGTAGCCAGTGTTCCCACCACAACGCCGATGATAATATAGCTGGTCCGCCATCCGAATTTTTCAATGAGAAAGGGGGATATGGGCGAGATAAGGGCAAACCCCAACCCCGAACCTGCCATGACGATGGCTACCGCAAGGCCGGCTTTCTTCACAAACCATTGCCTGGCGGTTGCCGTATTGGGCACGATATAGGTTGCCGTCACCCCCACGGCCGCTATGACACTGTAAAAAAGATAAAATTGCCAGACCGTATTTATCCGGGACAACAGTGACAATCCCAGCATCAAAAAAATTCCCCCCGCCGCCATGATCCAGCGTGAACCGTATTTATCGGTCAACCGGCCGACGAAGATTGCGCCCACGGCATAAACGATCATGTGAAGGGTCAGGGCGGCACCGATGGCCGTCCTGGTCCATCCCAGGTCATTGAGCATGTAGGGCATAAAAATACTAAAGGTGTATCGCGTCACCGCAGCCGAAAGCGCAATAAGGGCACAGGCCATCACAACCCACCATCCATAGAACATCATTTTTTTGCTATTCAAAATGTTGTCTCCTTTTTATATGAAGGATCATTGTCATGACAGACGAAATCTTTGCATAACGTGATGACTTTTGTTCAAAAAGATAAATATAATCGGTGTGAACCACCAGTAACCGCAACAGCCTCGGTCTTTTCCAATTTGTATTATATTTTAGAAACAATAGAAAAATCAATACGGATTTATTTAAACATAAAAAATCTGGTCCTCTGGGCCAAGTCAGAGTCAGTTGGCTATACCGTGAAAAGGGTCGACAAGAATACAGAATTCAGGAGACAGAATTCAGA
>JAUXEW010000233.1 GCA_030620375.1 Desulfobacteraceae bacterium
ACCTTAGTTCCGGTTTTCCAGTTTTTCCATATATGGCCCGTCATAAACCCGTTTTCCACCTTTTTAACGGTAATCTCGTAATATCCGTTGTTCAACGTTTCCGACGGAGCGGATGAAATTGAATAGGGTCTGGCCGTGGTTACGCCTCCGATCTCCGCCTTGATACTTAAATACTGTCCGGCCCGGAAATAGGCGAGACCTTTGGTATCCGATTCGGGATCGGGAACCAGACGAAAGGTGCGGGTGCTTTTGGACTCTTCTTTGACTTCACTGATCACAAGATGTTGTCTGTCCGGATGAAGCTTTCGCGCCAGTTTGTTAATCGGATCGATTTTCTTTCGTTGATTCGATCCACGAGCCATTACTTTTTCTCTTCTTGAAACCAGGTTTTTGAAAGCCAACAAGTCCAAAACTCCCAGAGGTTTGATCTTGACCTTCAACTTTTTTTTTCTCATATTCTGCCCTCCTTTTTCAAATTACCCTTCGTCCTTAAACCTGCAATTTCTCCTGACAACCACGAAGCCCTGCATCCATGACACAAAGCTTCGTAAGCTCCCGCAAATTCGAGACCCTTGATAACTTTATCATCATCCATCATCATCAACCTTGGAACCAACCCATCCCAGGTATCCGGTTCATAGCCATATACGCCGCCGTTGTAAGTACGCGTATATCGAGCGAATGTCTGCGGAGTCGCAACTTCAAATTCCTCAATATGATCCCTTAATTTTATACCGGTCACATTTTCGAATTGATCAATCAATTCATTCGCAAATCGGTTTTTCACCGATACATAATCTTCAGCAGTAACATCCTTCCAAGCTTCCGGCCGCACTAGAGTTGTTATTGATACGATAGTGGTACCCGGCGGCGAACAGTCTGGTATGAGTTTATTCAAGCAGATGGCCGCCTGAACATATGGACGATCCAACCGGTTGAAGGAGGCGTATAATTGCTCTGTATCCGAGTTTTCAAATAAAAAGTAGCTATAATCAGTAAATCCCAACTCATCCGCCGTAGCATCCAATCCCAAATAAACCACGAAAGCACTGTTGCCTTGAGAGCGGGAATTAGACTGCCGAATGGCAATTTCAGGAACCTCGGAATGGGGATGGATCAAATGATGAAATACGCTTGTCCGAGACAGGTTGGCAATGACATGACCGACTTTCAACTTATCACCCTGGGACGTTTCAACACCGACCACCTGACCGTTTTCGACCAATATCTTTTCCACTCGGGTATTGAATTGAACCACCCCGCCGCACTCCCTGATCCTGTTCGTTAGAGCCGAAGCAAATTCATGAGAACGCATCTTGGGGCCCTGTGCACCTTTGTAAATGATCGCTTGCATCAAAGCTGCGTATACGGTGAAACTGCATCGTTTAACCGGAATCCCCATGTAAAGCCAATAAGCATATAGTATCACCTTTGCTTTTTCCGGTATCTTCAAAGATCGGACAACCTGGTCCAGAGTGTAGGAACTGGTTTTCATAAAATTGGAGTGTTTTGATAACATTACCTTGCGGTCCGGGTTGCCCTCGCATGCTTTAATATAGTTGAGTGCATCAAGAATTTCCTGGATCAGCTGCATGAACCGTTCCATCGATTCGCGACTTCCCGGAACATATTTCTCCATTTGATCGGTATACTCCTTAACACCAAAGGGCATCCGCACATCCATTTTCTCGCCGTTGTGGGTTGTAAACATCCGAAACGCCTCCGGAACATCAACCCAGTCGATTTTTGCGCCCAGCCGATCATTTAAGAGCTCCCAAACGGGTCCTTTGTTATTGGGTCCACCAACACCGGTGACTTCATGCACTACCGCCTCGAATTCGAATCTCCCTCTAACGAAGGAGGTGGCAAACCCGCCCGGTAAGTTGTGTTGTTCCAGTACAAGTGGTTTGACCCCATTAACAGCCAACGTGGCCGCAGCAGCCATGCCTCCGTTGCCTGCTCCTATCACAATAGCGTCATAGGATTTATCAATACGTTGTTCGTTTTGATTCTGCATTTTTCATCCTTTGCTTGTATTTATTTAAAGTTGCCAAATTAAACCAACCCCGGCAAAGCCGGGGGGTTGACTTCTGAAAGGACCTGAAAGGAACCCTATTCCCATTCATCAGGCGACACATAAAAAGCCGGGTCCGACGAATTATTGGGGTCAATAGCCCTCTTGATCATTTTCATGTACTTCACGAAATCAAGCGTATTATGGGGCATGGCTGCTTTCAGGGCCGATTCATTATAACTTAGCGCATTTTCCAGGCTGTTTATCCCAAGTCCCATTTCCGCAACTATGTGGTCAGCCTTTTCCAGTTCTGCCACGGTTTTTTTAACCGATTCGGGACTGGCCGGGTCATACTGTACAAGGCTCTCTACATGTCCGCTTCCTTCTCCGTAGGTAATCGCCCAGCACGTATAGGGAGCGGCATTAAATATTGCTCCGGAGTTATGAAGTTCGCCCACGATTTTGTCCCAGGCTTTTGGACCCAGAGTGCCCATTGGATCCATGGCTTCATCGCCGATTCCGGTTATCATAAAAGATCCGGTAGGCCTGAAAGCGATCTTGAGGACGCCCCCCCCGGTTAATACATGGTGATACAGGGCACCTTTCATATTTTCATCGAGGGGAAATTCTTCTGCTTCTGTTTCTTCAAGAATTTTATCAAAGACCTTCAGTTTATATTTCATCTCCTCTTTTGAACTGGCATCGATAGCAACCGTTGCACCATGGGGTCCAATGGCATCCATCATCTCTTGAGGCAAGCTCTGTAACATGGCATAAAATTCGTCATTTGATTCAGTTGCCATCGCAGGAATTGCGCCTGTGGGAAACCGCTGAAAGTGATAGGCAATGGATGCTTCGTACAACAATTGATTGAAATCGTTTATTTTATTTATGTCTGGGAAGTACAAGGCGTACACCTCAAAATTTTCCGGGATTTCGTTTTTATAAAGCGGTCCATTTCCCTCCAGCTTCGATTCCGCCGGGCCGTACCAGGGGTAAATCTTGGTGGCGAGTTTGGTAAAGATGCCGTTGCCCCCGTTAGCGCCGCCATAGCCTCTTAACACTCCCCTGAGGCTGGGACCCGGTCCGTCGGCGTTAATCCATTCGCCACTGCTTCCCAGCGAACCCAGTCTGATGATATCCCCGTCGGGGAGTACCCACTCGGCGCCCAAGAGATTACGGCTGCCGTAATCGGTGCTGATATTGCAGGCGCCGCTCCCGAAATGGGCGGCACAACCTGCTACTACCGAACAGCTTGGTCCGGAGCTCAGCATGAGGGGGCGAAGCCCGAGTTTCCGGGTCTCTAGGAACAGTTTTGTTTGCGATACATAAGGCTCAACCACGGCGATCCGGTTTTTGGCATCGATTTCAACGATACGGTTCATGCGCCTTAGATCGATAGGGATAAACGGCGTCTCCGAACTTAGGGCGGCCACTTCAAACCCGGTGGCATGTGCCCGGTACTTCAATCCGAAACGATTGCATGTTTTAACGATCGCCGAGACCTCCGCCGTATTTTGCGGCATGATCACGGCCGGCGGCCTGGGTGAAAATTTATCTCCGTACAGGAGTTCATTGCCCCAGACAAAACAGTAACTGTCCAAATCAGCCGGTTCCCGTGAAATATTTTCCGACCCCACTATATCTTCCAATGCTTTGTAGGCTTCATTTGATATGGTCATTATCCTTCTCCTTTTAAATAGCCTGTTGAACAAGATCGATTATGTCGTACACTTTAATGTTATCGCCTGTATGGGTGGCACAATCCTCAAAATTGCTTTTGCACCAGGGACAGGAACTGACAAGGGCCTCGGCCCCGACCGATCTGGCCTCTTCAATCCTTTTGGCGGCAGTCGATTCTGCAAAATCCGGGTAAGCTTCTTTCACGCCGCTGCCGGATCCGCAACACCAGGCATATTCCCTGATTCGGTGCATCTCGGTCAGTTTCAGACCGGGAATGGCCTTAAGTATCTCTCTGGGTACATCATAAACACCGTTGACGCCGAATCGCTTTTTCTTGGGAGGATCATGAACGACCATCTGCCCGCATACTTTTTTTACTTCCCCCTCCCAGTGGATCCATGGCTCGGCCAGTCTTCCCAGGTGACAGGGATCATGATATGTCACGTTCAAAGGTACTTCTTTGGTCAGCTTTATTTTACCCTCCTTTATCAGTCGGAGGATAAACTCGGTAATATGCAGTATTTCAACATCTGCTTTTTCGCCGATCTTATCGTAAAGAACCTTAAACGACTGATAGCAGTCAGCACAGGGCGTAACCACGGTCTTTACACCGGCAGTCTTCCAGGCTTTGATATTTCGCTTGGCGTATTTAGTCAGTTCGTCTTTAAATCCCATCTCGTAACCCCGGCCGCCACAACAGACTTCACTCTTCCCCATAATCCCTACATCCACACCGGCATTCAAAAGGAGCTTTAATCCGTTTTTTGCCGTGGGCCATAGACTTTCATCGAAAGAGTATCGGCATCCGGCATGGAACAGCACATCCGCTTTTTCCTTGCCCAGATATTTCACTGCCAGGCCGTCGGCCCAGTTACCGCGGTCGGCTTTGGGTTTTCCCATGGTATTGGCGTCAC
>JAUXEW010000298.1 GCA_030620375.1 Desulfobacteraceae bacterium
AAAAGGACGGAACGAAGCGTCATCAACAAATCTTCAATCTTCAATCGTCAATATTCAATTCCGGCTTTGCCGGGTTGGGTCTCATGAGCAGGTAATCTGATGATCGAAATCATTTTTTAATTCTTTGGGTGGTGGAAAACTACTTGACAACGAACCGGGTAATATTTAGATTCATTGTTATGAGAATATTCTCATAAAGGAGCTTTTATGGTTAGACCCCAAAAAGACCGCATGGTTGCCTTTAACCCCGAAATCAGCTATTTCAAGCCCCGCGGTATTCCCATGATTGATCTGGATGAGGTTTGCCTCACCGTTGATCAGCGTGAGGCCATCCGATTGTCCGATCTATTGGGCATGTCCCATGAGGATGCCGGTCGGCGTATGGGCGTTTCCCGTGCAACCTTCGGCCGAATTATTCAACGGGCTCGAAATGCGGTTGCCGATGCACTGATTAACGGCAAAGCGATCAATGTTGAGGGTGGCAGTTATAAGATCGTCAATCATACGCGTGTATTTTATTGCAGCAGTTGTAATCACGAGTGGGAGGAACCTTTCGGCACCGGCAGACCGACGTGCTGCCCCGCGTGCAAAGAAAATAATTTCTACCGCGGGAAAAAGGAAGACCAGACGAAATAAATCTCAAATTTTTTTATTGACCCTTGAAAACACAGGAGACAATCACCATTATGAGAATTGCGATCACATCGACCGGCAAAGATCTTGAAGCCGACATTGACCCGCGTTTCGGCAGGGCGGCCCATTTTGTTATTGTTAATGCTGAGACCATGGAATTTGAAGCCGTGGAAAATACTCAGAATCTAAATCTTGCCCAGGGCGCCGGGATTCAAGCGGGCAAAACAATCATAGATAACCATGTCGATATTCTGATTACAGGCCATTGCGGACCCAAAGCCTTTAAAGTATTGCAGGCCGCAGGGGTTAAAATTATGACCGGGGCCAAGGGACGGGTAGCCGATGCTGTCGCTCAGTACAAAAACGGTGAATTGGAAGTTTCCCCGGAAGCGGACGTGGAAGGGCACTGGGTGTAGGGAAACTGGAATGCGGAAGGCAGAATTGGGAAGGTGAAATGGGGAATTCGGAACGGGGAAGATGGAGCTTGACTCTAACATCGGCCACGGCTTATTCGTAGGTTGGGTTGGACATCCCGATCTTTTGTTGGGTTTCGTTCCTCTACCCAACCTACTTGTCTGCCATTTTTGTGTTATCAGGGAAACCCAACAAAATGGCCGAAGATAGAACCATCCCCGGAAGGTGGGATGGGGAAGGTGGAGGATGGAATGCGGAATTAATAGTTGATGAAATCGTAAAAAGTCACAGAACCACCCGGATATAGGAAAGAATGCTACTTTTTACGAAACCGTCATAACTTATAATTTAAAAATTAAAAGGAGTAAAACCAATGGTGGAAATTCAGGGGGATATGCCTAAAAATCCGCAACAAATGCAGGCCGACCAGGATGTTGCGGTAAACAAATCTTTAGGGAAAATTAAAAATAAAATACTGGTGATGAGCGGTAAAGGGGGTGTCGGCAAAACCAGCACCTCGGTAAACCTATCGGTAGCGTTGGCGCATAAAGGCTATAACGTGGGACTGATGGATGTTGATCTCCACGGCCCCGATGTACCCCGCATGCTGGGGTTGGAAGGCACGCCCCAGGTCAATGAAAATAAAAAGCTTGATCCCATCAGCTACTCGGAAAACCTGAAAGCAATTTCAATCGAATCTTTCACGCCAAACAAGGATGACGCCATTATATGGCGGGGACCGTTGAAATTTTCGGCTATCAAGCAGTTTATTGGTGATGTCGACTGGGGAGATCTCGATTTTCTCATTATCGATGCGCCGCCGGGTACCGGTGATGAACCGCTGACGGTTGCCCAGACCATTTCCGATGCCAAAGCCATCATCGTCACGACGCCTCAGGAGGTTGCTCTGGCTGATGTCAGAAAATCCATTAATTTCTGCAAGACCGTTAAAATGGAAATTTTTGGATTGATTGAAAACATGAGCGGTTTTTCCTGCCCGCACTGCGGCGAAATGGTAGATCTTTTCGGTACCGGCGGCGGAGAAAAAACTGCCAGTCATATGGGGGTCCGTTTCTTGGCAAGAATTCCATTTGATCCCAAAATGGTAGCCTGTGCTGATTCGGGTGTCTGCTATCAGGAGTCTCACAGTGATTCCGTCGTCACCAAGGCGTTTGTCGGTGTTGCGGAAGCGATGTCCAAGCTGGTTTAATGAAGACTGAAGGTTTCAGGGTTCAGGTGTCAGGAGAGAGGAACATAAGAGCGGAAACCCAACCCGGCAAAGCCGGAATTGAATATTGACGATTGAAGATTGAAGACTTGTTGATGTCGCTTCGCTCCGTCCTTTTTAAAATCGAAAGAATACCCTAAATATTCAATAGTTACAAATAATGAAAATATATCAAGTAAATTTTTTGCTTTAAAAACAAAGAAATAACTTTCAAGGATATAAGCGCCGGCGGATTAATTATTATATGCTTCGCATAGTTATTATATAATTGTGGTATCACTATTTTTCAAGGCAAAGTAATTACGGTCTCGTACTATTGAGGCCCACAAAGGTTCCCCCGTTTCGGTAACACAAGATTCGCATCAGGGTGGCAAAACGCTCCCCGGTGTTCCCCCGACCGACTTTATCCTTCAACAGCACCGGAAATCCGACGGCGTGGATGCGCACCCGGCGCTGACCCTTGCGGTTGGCTCTGTTGATTCGGTCAATTTCTTCGATGACCGGTTGAATCGCATTTCCGCTGAATTCATCGCCGAATACATACAGGCTGATTTTTTTATCTCCGGCGAAAAATGTCTTGATGGCAGCCTTAATTCCTTCGACCGGACTACTGTTGCTGAAGGAACGCCAGGTGGTCAGGTTGGAAATAATCGCCCGGCGGCGACCCGGTGTATCCGGTATCCATTTGCCGGCTAGCTGGGAGAACATGTACATGCCCATGTCGTTCATGACCTGGATACCCTTTACCTTGGGATAGACTCTCAGGGTTTCGGCCAGCTTTTTTTGCACGAGACCCCATGCATTGCGCTGCATACTGCCGGAGGTGTCT
>JAUXEW010000068.1 GCA_030620375.1 Desulfobacteraceae bacterium
CTTATATATGGAATATTTTTCTCATTGGCGTAACCGATTGCATGGCCGGTGCCTGAATCCGGGATTCCGGCAACAAAATCGATTTTATAATCATCCTCTTTACCTAAAGCCGAACCGCATCTGTAGCGTACAAGTTCCACATTAATACCTTCATAGCTTGAAGCGGGATACCCGTAGTATACCCACAGAAAAGCACAAATCTGCATTTTTTCCCCGGGCTTCTTTTTCTGTTCACATCCATCCGCTGTCATAAAAACAATTTCACCCGGGCCAAGATATTTATAAATCTCAAAACCCAGGTTGGGGAATGCGCATGTTTCCGAAGATGCGGCATAAGCGCCTTCTTTTTTACCGATAATGACAGGGGTTCTCCCTAATTTATCCCTGGCGGCATAAATTCCTTTTTCCGTGAGCAGAAGCATGGAACACGAACCTATAATGGCTTCCTGAGCATTTTGGATGCCTTGCTCAAAAGAATCTTCATCGCAGATTAATGTTGCTACAATTTCTGTTGGGCTTAAGTCCCCACCGCTTGTTTCGGAAAAATGAATTTTCTTTTGAAAAGCTTTTTTTGCAAGTTCCGCAATATTGTTTATTTTTCCAACAGTAACAATACCAAATCTTCCCAGGTGAGACCCGAAGATCAACGGCTGAGCATCGTAATTGCTGATAACTCCGATACCTTTATTACCGGAAAATTCGGGAAGATCTGACTCGAATTTGGATCTGAAATAGTTATTTTCAATATTATGAATGGAACGTGAAAATCCGTCAGCGTTTTTTGTAGCAAGACCTCCTCGTTTTGTGCCGAGATGAGAATGATAGTCTGTTCCAAAAAACAGATCGTTTACACAGTCTTCTTTAGAAACAACACCAAAAAAGCCTCCCATGAATAATCCCTTCCTGTAAAAATTAGTTCAAAAAAAATATTATTATAGTCGCTATAGTTGTTCTATAAAAAATATTCAACAGTTAAGTCATGCCGGGGGAAAAATATTCGAACTGGAGATTAAGAAAAGACCGCTCAATTGGGGCTTTACTAAAGGATTAAATGTCTCCGCAGCTCCGCCTTTGGCAAGATGGGGAATGCGCTCGCTGTTCCGGCTCAATGGGCAAGCTGCGAAATTGGTGTCCGCTGTTGCGGTCCATGGGCATTCAGGAAAAACTGAAGTTGCTGATTATTCATGGAGCGGTTGAATTAAAAAAAACTCTCGGACCCCTCATTTATTTAAGCACACAAATATTTACCCATGAAGAATTCCCCGGTAGTTTACAGTCCCAGAACAACCAGCCATCAACGGAGTTACGTGTTATTGATGCAGCTGCTGCCGAAGGCGATAAAAATTTCTTTCCGTTTATCATCAAAGCACTATTAATCACTTGGGCATAGTAGAAATAACCTTTGTATTTACAACGGAATTCTGTTCCATTGGGGAATGCAACCCCATCGACGATCCACGACACGTCGCCGACGGCATTTTTGGGACTTTTTGGGTTAATACGGTCTGTTTTAAAGGATTGTTGCGAAGGAATTTCAACACTCAGGTCGAAATCGGTTTTAATGCTTTCCATAGGCCCCCCTTAAAGTTTAAGCATGACATGAGAGTATGGCTGACATTAATGGATGAAGGAGTATAAGGATCTATAAAACATAAATATATTGTTAGCAAAAATTAATCTATGATTCAAGAATTAAGTTGAACTTAATTTGAGATAACAATGGAAATGAAATTTCCGGATTTGATGGAAGGCCGTATTGATTAGAGAATATGTCAAGAACCGGGAAAATAAAGATCCGGGCCCAAAGGACCCGGATTTGGTTTATCCCTGAAAGGGGGTATCATTACATTCTTTAAACGAATTAAAACCCTATAAAAATCGAGATTTGAGTATGATAAGGATCAAACAAGACCCTGATCCAGCATGGCATTCACCACCTTTGTAAACCCGGCGATATTCGCACCTGCCATATAATTTCCGGATACACCGTACTCGGCAGAGGCATTCAGACAGGTCTGGTGGATGTTTTTCATGATCATCTTGAGGCGGCGATCCACTTCATCTGCGGGCCAGTTCAAACGCATGCTGTTCTGTGCCATTTCAAGGCCGGATACGGCCACCCCACCGGCATTGGATGCCTTGCCGGGTGCATACAGAATTTTCTTGTCCAAGAAAATGTTAATGGCTTCCGGGGTGCTCGGCATGTTGGCCCCCTCGCAAACCAAGTGAACACCGTTCTTCATCAGGTTTGTTGCATCTGTTTCGTTGATTTCATTCTCGGTGGCACCGGGAAAGGCGCAGTCTGATTTGTGGTTCCACAAAGGATTATAATCTAAAGAAGTATCCGCTTCTGTGTAAACCGCTTCGGAATACTTGTCAATATACTCACTGATTCTACCGCGTTTGATATTTTTCAGCCGTTTTACAAAGGCGAGTTTGTCAGTGTCAATCCCCTCTTCATCATAAATATAGCCGGAAGAATCGGAAAACGTAACCACCTTGCCGCCAAACTCAATAATTTTTTCCACTGTGTACTGGGACACGTTGCCGGAACCCGATACCAGACAGGTTTTGCCTTCAAGCGTTTGGTTTTGAGTTGCCAACATTTCAGCGGCAAAATAAACACTACCGTAGCCGGTTGCTTCCGGACGGATAAGACTTCCGCCCCAACCTAGACTTTTACCGGTCAAAACGCCGGTGAACTCGTTGCGCAACTTCTTATACATTCCAAAAAGATAGCCGATTTCCCTGGCACCCACACCGATGTCTCCTGCCGGGACATCCGTATCCGGACCGATATGGCGAAAAAGCTCGGCCATGAAACTCTGGCAGAACCGCATCACCTCGTTATCAGATTTTCCCTTGGGATCAAAATCCGATCCACCTTTGCCTCCCCCCATGGAGAGGGTGGTCAGCGCGTTTTTAAAGACCTGTTCAAAAGCCAAAAACTTGAGAATGCTCAAGTTGACTGATGGATGAAATCGCAGACCGCCCTTGTAAGGTCCGATGGCACTGTTCATTTGGATCCTGAATGCACGGTTGACATGCACCTGCCCCTGATCATCCATCCACGGAACTCGAAACATAATCACGCGTTCAGGTTCCGTAATTCTTTCCAGGACAGCATCTTGACGATATTGAGGATTTCGGTCCAAAACAGGTTGAACTGACTCAAGTACCTCTTCCACAGCCTGATGAAATTCCTTTTCGCCCGGATCTCTATTCTTTATCAAATTCAAAATGTCCGTCATATACAACCTCCTGTCAATTTAATTATAAATCATCACACATTGAGATTTTTTACCGTCAATTTTAAGGGTAAAAGGGTTATTCAGTCTAACATGCCGTAAATAAGTAGTTTCATGAATGGCAGGCTGTGAACCCACCCACTCCCAATCAAAATAATCGTCCGAGCCTTCAGTAACCGTAATGTAATGAATACCCAGAGACGTTATATTTTGAAAAAAGTGCGATCCCTGGGAAGGATCAGCCTTTAATTTTTCATTTCTAAGTTCAATCATGGCCCTTACCCCTGAAATATTGCGCCATTGCACCGGTATTCCAAGCCATCTGTCGGCGGATCCCCACCGTCCGGGACCAACCAGAAGATAGGGGCGTTTTTCTTTAAGCAAGCCTGCATTTAACTTATCAATTTCTTCTGCTATTTTTATCGTAGCTTTTGGTTGAAAATCATCTGGCTTAACATATACAATATCTGCAATTTCATCATTTTTTCCATTTCCAAGGGCTTGTTTGGAAAGGCAAAAGGCTTTTTCAATTTCTTTCCGGGTAATTTGAACTTCAAACCTTTCTCCACCGGCAACCATGGGTCGCATCTGAAGAAAAAAGAAATCGCTTTTCTTTTTTTTATCGGAACTTAAGTTTACCGAAAATTCAATCTCTACAGGGCATCCCATGCCCTTTCGTCCCAATTCGATCAGGTCTGACAATAATTGAGGTAACGGAAATAGATTGTACTTGAGTATCTGAGAAAAAGTTAAAATCTTGGGCCCGGGCATATATCCTGTATCACGAATACGATGTTCTTCCGGCACATACGTACTGGCAAGTATCTTAACAGGATACTCCGCTTCAGCATCGTCAACCTCCCTTTTTTCCAGGTTTGAATGTCTCAGGAAGTTAAGTTCATCGGGATAATTTTTAATCTTCAAGGCATAAAAAAAACGCTGGGCATTTGCCAGGATATCATCAACCATGGAAAACTGGGGCATAACGCTTGGATATTTTGGAGAAAAGCGCACCGTTCGGCCACCTTCCACAACGGTTCTGCCCAACCCCAGAGCAATATGGGCAATTCCCTCTTCAGATTTCATTTTGGAAACCGGATAAAAATTATGAGACTGGACCACTCCGGAAATGGCCGGGTAAAAATAATCTCCATATTCTTCTCCGGTCAGTTGCTGGATGATGACCGCCATGGCCTCTTCCTGAGGCTGGTTTGATGTACTTCGGGCAAATGCCTTGGCATCTTCATAATAGGTAGACGCATACACCAGCTTTATAGCGGTAATCAGATGGCCCAGTCGCTTGGAAAGATCGGAATGGTTATTGGGAATCATATAGGTTTCATAAATTCCGGCATACGGCTGGAACTGAGCATCTTCAAGCAAACTTGAAGAACGGATCGACAGGGGATATTTCACCTGGGTCAGGTAAGATTCTAATTCTCTTACCAGCCACTTCGGCATATCTGCCTGTAAAAATGCGGCGGTGACTTCTTCATTCGTATAACTTTGGGTTGCAAAATCCTTTAGGTCGTTCTGTGCGATAAAAGATTCAAAACCGTCCGTACTCACAACCAGAGTTTTTGGAATTTCGATGTTAATTTCGGGATAATTCTCGTAAATTTTCGGATTCTGATGGAGCAGGGCGGACATAAAGGCTAAACTCCGGGCCTTGCCCCCCAATGATCCCTGGCCGATTTTAACAAAGTCCATAACATCTGCATCGAAATTATGGCTTTTGAATTGAGCGACCACACCTTTTAGACGCCACTTCCGTAACGCATGGACATTGGCAATGATATAATTCCTTATTTCATGGGCGCTTGCAAAATCAGAGGCTTTGACCTTGCGAAACTTGGAAGCAAGGGGGATTTCCGAACGAGACATAATCCAGTTGGAAAAGTGATTGCGCTTGGCATGATAATAAATCGATTCATCCGGTATCTGAGCAACCTTTTCCTCAAGAGCACGAAGGTCAGACGCCCGATCAATTTCCGTGCCGTCCGGCATGCGGAAAACAAAATCTCCAAATCCTAAATAGTTCAGAAAAAAATCTTGTAACTCTGCAAGAAGATTTGGAGAGTTCTTGTCCAGAAAAACAGCCGGAATTTGATCTGCTTTTGCCTTATTGGATGATTTTGAACTCATCAGGAGAAGGGGAAGATCAGGAATTTCCTTTCTCATTTGTGACAGTAGCACAAATCCTGCATCATCAATCAGCCTTCCATTTTTAGGGATGCGGGTATCCGATATAATGCCGAACAGAAATGACCGGAACTTTTGGCACAGTTCCATGGCCTCTTCATAGTTTTCCGCCAACAGGATTTTGGGCCTGGCCCGCATTGTGAGCAGCCGGTGTTCTTCGTTGAGACCGACTCCAAGGACAGCCTGGGTTTGTTTGACAATCTCTTTGTAAATCATGGGCAGAAAAGAAGAGTAGTAAACCGGGGAATCCTCAACCAGAATCAGTACCCGGACCATTGCTTTCCGGGTGTCGTATTCGACATTCAGGCGGTCTTCCACGTTTTTAACCAGCGCAAGCAACAGATCGGAATTGCCGGACCAGATAAAACTTTTGTCAATCCCTTTACAATTTTTGCTTTCCGGAAACGGATAAATACCTATGGGGCTGTGAGCCAGTAGAATCACCGGAAGACTCGGGTTGAGCTTCTTAATTTCAAGGCCCAATGAAAAAGCATCCATGTCATCGACATGGGGCATAGTTAGAACCATATCGAATTTTTTCTTATTCAAGTGAGACAGCGCTTCTCGAGCCGAAGACGTCCGTGTCACCCTGGGAGGCAGGCTAAGATTTAACCCGCTGTATTCATTTATTATTCTTGATGCCGGACTGCCATCTTCTTCCATTATGAACACATCATAGGGACTGGAAACAAATAAGATTTCACGAACCTTGATTGACATCAACTCGTGAAAAACTTTTAAGTGTGAATAAAATTCACCGGGTATTTGACTGTATTCTTGAATCATCCTATGTCCCGATTTGATGATTTTTGATCAGGATGGCAGCGGAAAAAAAGCGGTCCCAAGGCCGGGCTGGAACCACCAGAGGAGTTATTAAGCTGCCTCTGGTGGTTATTGTAATGCCATTTATATATTTTTTCAAGAATCGATTATCTGGAGAGCTTCCTCCCGATAGGCGTCCATTACATACGGCGTACCTGTGACTTTGGCACACTCTTCGGTAAGTGAGAATATGTCATTTCGACTGATGTATTTGACGGCCCAGTTTCTGGATCCAGCCATTATTTGTTGAAGTCCAACCTTGATTTTATCAGTCACGGTGAAAATGCCGATTGCACCCAAAGGAAGACGTTCGGCTTCCGAACCGTATTTTTCTTTTAACACTTCATAATTCATAAATATTTCTTCTCTGGTTGATCCAAATCTCGAAACGGTAGTCGGAAGACCACCGTCTTCTCCTCGCAACCACTTTTCAGTATTCTTACCCACCATACCCGGGATCATTAACGCGCGGCCCATACATACGGCCTTACAGTACGGTGCACCTAAAGCCAGTGCTTTGAAAACATGATCCTCGGAAGAAAAACCACCGGCAAATGCTATGTCCGGGGCCCGTTTCCCCCGTTGGGCGAGGCGTTCACACAATTCATAGGCCATGGAGTGAAGGTATATGGATGGAATACCCCACTCGGTCATCATTCTCCAGGGGCTCATTCCGGTCCCTCCCGGAGCGCCGTCAATGGTCAGAAGATCAATATCGGCATCGCTGGACCAGCGTATGGCCATGGCCAGTTCTCTCATCGGATAGGCGCCTGTTTTCAACGTTATCCGTTTGGCGCCTAGTTTTCGCATCCTTTCGACTTCATTCATAAAGCCTTCCTGATCAATGAATCCGAGACGCGAATGCCGCTCAAATTGCTTTAGGGGACCCGCCTTAAAAGCAGCCTGAAAAGCGGGTTTTTCCGGGTCCGGCGTAACAATGTAGCCACGTCTTTTCAATTCCAGCGCCCGGTCCAGAGAGTTTACCTTAATTTCACCACCGATACACTTGGCGCCTTGCCCCCATTTTAGTTCAATGGTTTCGACGCCAAACTTATCAATTACGTATTCCGCAACTCCGTTACGGGTATCCTCAACGTTCATCTGTACGAGGATATCCCCGTAGCCTTCATGATAGCGACGATATTCTGTTATACGGCGGTCCATCTCCGGAGATTTCGTAATCTTGCCGTTTTTGTCGAGTTCCAACCCAGGATCAATCCCGCATACATTTTCACCACACACCAGGCTGATACCGCTGATTGCAGCTCCTATTGCAAAGTGTTCCCAATTTCTGCGGGCAATATCCGTACTGCCGAGGGCGCCGGTAAAAATAGGAACTTTCATTTTTACCTTGTCGGTGACACCGAAAGATGTTTCAGTATCCACTGCCGGAAATGTTGCCTTATCCGGATCAGGGTCTATTCCTTTGGCCCCAAATGCGTAGCCCATAATATTAAGGTGAGAGTAGTCAACCGGGTAGTCCTTATCGGCACCAGCGGTGACGCTGCCAAAAGGCTCCGGATAAAGAAGCTCGCGGCCACGAAATGTGGCCCTGAACAAATCGCAATTGCCCTTGCATCCATCAATGCATCGGCTGCAGATACCGGATTGGGGAGCAACGTCTCGAGATCGGTTTTTTGTTTGTAATGCCTCATTGGCATTTGGTCGATGTAGGTTCAAAACAATTCTCCTTTCACAATATGAATTCTAAATAAAAAAGGCGCCTGCCTGGTTAAGGAAAAGACGCCTTTGTCTTTTATCTTTGAAAAAAATCCGCACGTCTTTGTACGTAATTTCAATCATACTAATTTAAACTTTTTATTATTAACTATGCTAATTTAGTTTGTCAAGTGATGTTTGATTAATTTTATAAAAATTTTTAAGCGGTTCATGGCGATGTCAATAAAGAACACCGAATACTTGATCGTCAGTTTTTACTCTGTCGATTCTGACCTGAACCCTGGTGTTTTTGAGACTATCATCACCGTTTATATGAACCGGTATATAATTTGATGATATTCCCTTAAGCAAACCCGTGGATCTGTCCCTTTTATCTTCAATAAGGATTTCAATGGGTTTCCCTGTAAACTTTTTGTAAAAATTCTTTTTCTTTATGTGGCCGAGACCGCGCATTTTCTTACAGCGGGCTTTGATTGTTTTTGAATCGACCTGTCGTGGATAACTGTTTGCCGGTGTGCCCTTTCGAGTTGAAAACGGGAAAACATGCAGATAGGTGACGGGTAATTCATGGATTAAGGAATATGTATTTTCAAAAGCCTTTTCGGTTTCACCCGGAAAACCGATTAACGTGTCCACACCAATGGCAGCATCAGGAAGCAATTCATTAATTTTTATAATTTGATTTTTGAAAAGGGAACGGGTATACGGGCGGTGCATTTTTTTTAAGATAAGATCATCCCCGCTTTGCAGAGGAATATGAAAGTGATGACAAAAAATGTCTGCTTTTGCAACAAGCTGTATTATATCATCCGTAAGCTCATGGGGTTCTATAGAACTGAGTCGCACACGGTCGATAGGATTGGATTCACAAATCCGGTTTAACAATTCTGTTAAGCCGGTTTTTGGAGAAAGATCTATTCCATAGGCGCCGAGATGCACGCCGGTAAGGACAACTTCGTGATATCCGGCCTTTTTGAGCTGCTTTATATTTTCTAATACGTTTTCAATACACATGCTCCGGCTTCGTCCCCGCGCATAAGGAACAATGCAGTATGTGCAGAAGCTGTCGCATCCGTCCTGGATCTTTAAAAACGGCCGGGTTCTGTTCCCCGAGACCGCTGCACAAGTCTGTTCGAAATTCTGTTCAGATAATATGTTTTGCCGGATCAGGTGAGGGTAGGGGCCTTTTTCTTTCGATAAGACCATATCGGGTATTTTAAGTTTATCCGTGTGACCGATGATGTGGTGAATGCCGTTTATTTTATCGATTTCATCAGGCTCGGTCTGGGCATAACAGCCGGTTACAATAATACGTGCTTCCGGATTGGATCGTATGGCCTGTCGCACGGCCTGACGTGACTGCATGGATGCTTTCTGTGTGACCGTACAGGTGTTGATAATGCACAGGTCTGCCGTTTCTTTAGGGTCTATCGGATACCATCCTGAATCTTTCAGTTGATGGGCGATGGCATCCGACTCGGATTGATTTACTTTACAGCCCAGTGTGGTGATCGTAAACTTGGGGAAATGATTCCGTATACTCGATACCGGATGCGAGCTTACCCTTTTTTTTTGTTTTTTCATCAATTTTTATGCAAAACTCAAATAATGATGAACTCGTAAAAAGTCATAAAACATCATTTTTTGTCATTCCGTCCCGGATCGGGGTCCGGGATGACGGCCAAGCCGGAATCCAGTGTTTTTAGAAACTTATGACTGACCTGGACCCCGGCTTTCGCCGGGGTGACGACTTCTTACGAGTCCGTCAAATAGAATAAGGAGGAAGTATGATGCTTTTAAATCCAAAGACGCAAAAATATGAATATCTTGATGAAAACTCAAGGAAAATTATGCTTAAAACCATAGAGTTTTTTGAAAACAGGGGGAAGAAAAAACTTAAAGAAAATGATCGTGAGCGGAAGTGGAATTACGATTTTGTTGAATTCATTAAGAAAGAGAAGATATTTTCAACCCTTATGACGCCCGCGGGATACGGGCCCGAGGGCTCCCGCTGGGATACTTTTCGGATATGTGATTTCAATGAAATCCTCGGATTTTATGGATTGTGCTACTGGTATACCTGGCAGGTTTCCATGCTGGGTCTCGGCCCCATCTGGATGAGCAATAATGAGGAGATAAAGCAAAAAACAGCGCAACTGTTGCAGGATGGTGCTGTTTTTGCGTTCGGGCTTTCTGAAAAGGAGCATGGCGCGGACCTGTACGCGAGTGAAATGATGCTGACTCCGATGGCTGACGGCACATACATGGCCGATGGCGGGAAATACTATATTGGTAATGCCAACGAGGCAGCCCTGGTCTCAACTTTTGGAAAAGATTCAGATACGGATGATTTCGTATTTTTTGTTGTCAATTCAGAGCATGAAAATTTTGAGTGTATACAAAATGTAGTCAACTCCCAGAATTATGTGGCTGAATACGCCCTTCATGCTTATCCCATAACCGAAGCAGATATCCTTTCCAAAGGCCGCGACGCCTGGGATGCATCACTCAACACAATAAATATCTGCAAGTTTAATCTCGGTTGGGTATCCATAGGTATCTGCACCCATGCATTTTATGAAGCCATAACCCACGCGGCCCATCGAAGACTTTTTAATCATTACGTTACTGATTTTCCACATATTAAACAATTGCTTACCGATGCATATACCCGTCTGGTTGCGATGAAACTTTTTGCATACAGGGCCGCTGACTATATGCGTTCTGCATCTGACAATGACAGGCGATATCTCCTTTACAATCCAATGGTAAAAATGAAGGTGACCACCCAGGGCGAGGAAGTGATAAATCTTCTATGGGATGTCATTGCGGCAAAAGGCTTTGAAAAGGATATGTTTTTTGACATGGCCACACGGGACATACGGGCCTTGCCGAAACTTGAAGGAACTGTTCATGTGAACATGGCGCTCATTATCAAATTCATGGCCAATTACTTTTTCAGCCCGGACGAATTTCCGGAGATACCGAAGAGAGACGATACAAAAAATGATGGCTTTCTTTTCAACCAGGGGCCGACAAAGGGGCTGGGGAAGATCCGTTTCCACGACTACAATATTGCCTATGACAGCATGGATCTCCCAAATATAGATGTATTCAAAGAGCAGATAACGGTTTTTAAGGAATTCCTCGTTACGGCGACACCGAATGAAGAACAGGCCAAAGATATTGATTTTCTTCTCAATCTGGGTGAACTTTTTACTTTGGTCGCCTATGGACAGCTTATTATCGAGAACTATAGCATCTATAGTATCGACGAAGATATTGTAAATCAGATTTTTGACTTTATGGTAAGAGACTTTTCGAAATTTGCACTCCAGGTATATTCCAAAACCATGAGTACCGATCGCCAGATGGAACTGTGTCTGAAGATGATTAAAAAGCCGGTCGCCGATGTCGAGTGTTTTGAAAGAGTATGGAGCAATTATGTCTGTGAATTGATAGACACGTATGAAATGAACGACTAAGGGCTTGCGAAAAAATAACTCAGCAGAATTGGCGGCCGGATTTGGGTCAGGATAGGGGTCAATTTACTTGCACAATAGATCAGACCGTAGAAAAGGGCACAATCAGTTGCGGCGTAGCGGCCAACGGCCGAATGCC
>JAUXEW010000216.1 GCA_030620375.1 Desulfobacteraceae bacterium
CGGCATTATTTCGCGGGATATGGCCATTCGATACGGCATTACCGGTCCCAATCTCAGAGGATCGGGCATCGCGTATGATATCCGAAAAAACGAACCCTACTCGGTCTATCCCGAATTTGATTTTGAAGTGCCTGTGGGAGAAAGAGGCGACTGCCTGGATCGATATATGGTTCGGGTTCGCGAAATGGAGCAGAGTCTTAGGATTATCGAACAGGCCCTTGACACTCTGCCGGACGGGCCGGTCCGGTCTAAAGTTCCTAAAAAGATCAAGCTTGCTCCGGGCGACTGCAATTTTGCGGTTGAAGCTGCCCGGGGAGAACTCTCCTACTACCTGGTGGGTGACGGAACCTCGGTTCCCTATCGTTTAAAAATAAGGGTTCCGTCGTATTCAAACTTAAGCTGTCTTCCGGAGCTGGGTGAAGGAATTCTGCTTCCCGATCTGGTGTCGATCATGGGAAGTATGGACCTGGTGATACCGGAAATAGACCGATAAAATACAGAGATACACAGACCATAACCACTAAAATTTTTAGATTTTAAGCTATGGAAATCATTTCGACATTACCGCCTGAATTGATCCGGATGGTGTTTGCAGCAATCATCATCATTTCGTTTATTTTTCTCAATGCCATTATGATGGGGTATCTGGAGCGAAAGATCGCAGGGCATGTGCAGCGACGACCCGGTCCCATGGAAGTTGGGTTCCACGGCATATTACAATTGGTCGTTGACGGTGTAAAGCTTGTAGCCAAAGAGTTGCTCATTCCCATCAACGTTGATCGTACCTTTTTCAGGCTTGCGCCGATTCTGTCATTCACACCGGTAATCCTGCCCCTTCTTGTAATTCCATTCAGTGAAAAACTCCAGGCAAGGGATCTCAATTTAGGATTGCTGTTCATCGTTTCAATGACATCTATAAATGTCATGGCGCTTTTGGTGGGCGGATGGGGCTCCAATAACAAGTATTCAATGTTCGGCGCCATGCGAGCTGTGGCCCAGTCCATTGCTTACGAAATTCCGATTTTACTTTCCATGCTTGCGATAATCCTCATGACCAATACCTTCAGCCTAAAGGAGATTGTGGGAGCACAGCAGAAAATCTGGTTCGTTCTGTTACAGCCGATTGCGTTTATTATCTATATTATCTCCGGAGTTGCTGAAACCAACCGTGCGCCTTTCGACCTTCCGGAGGCCGAAAGCGAACTCACCGCCGGGTTCCACACCGAATACAGCGGCATGGGGTTCTCGCTCTTCTTTCTCGGAGAATATACCAACATGTTTACCGTAGCGTCCGTGGCAACGGTTCTTTTCTTGGGAGGCTGGCACGGACCGACCCTCCCCTATGGCGAGTATCTGGGCATTGTCTGGTTTTTCCTAAAGGTTTATTTTCTGTTATTTTTCATGATCATGATTCGTTGGACCTATCCCCGCGTGCGTTTCGATCAGTTGTTGAATTTTGCGTGGAAGTATCTGGTGCCCTTTTCTTTGGCCAATATTTTGATAACAGCGGTGGTGGTTAAACTATGAAACGCTATTTTTCAGATCTGTTTGTCGGCGGAAAGAGCCTGGTGGACGGCCTGGTAGTAACAACGAAGGCATTGTTTCAGCCCATAGTTACCGTTCAATATCCCAGGGAAGAGATCGATATCACGCCCAATTTTCGGGGGCATATTGATCTTATCCTGGACCCGGAAAAAAATACGTTCCGGTGTATCGCCTGTGGAATGTGTGAGCGATCGTGTCCCTCCGAGTGTATCCAAGTCAAGGGTAAAAAGGTGGAGGGTAAAAAGAAAAAAACATTGGCCCTTTTTAAGCTTGACTTCACAAAATGCAGCCTTTGTGGAACCTGTGTGGAAATCTGTCCGACCCAGGCCCTGGAGTTTTCCAATGAATATAATCTTGCCGCCTTTTCCAAGGAGGCGTTTCACTATGACATTCTCAAGCGGCTGGAGGAACGGATAATATGACGTTTTACCAGTACATTGCCGAAGGGCTCTTTTTTGCATTCGTGCTGCTGGTGATCGCCGGAAGTTTTATCACCATCAGAGCAAGGATTCTCATGCATACGGTCATGGGTCTTGCTGTAGCGCTCCTGGGAGTCGCTGGCATCTATTTTTATCTGGGAAGCATGTTCCTTACCCTTATGCAGATTCTCATTTATGTGGGTGCGGTCTGCATCGTTTTGATTTTTGGTATTATGGTGGGATCCACGCCCACGGAGATAGCGGAAAAAACAATTAAAGGGAGAAAAAATATATTTCTTGCCGTATCCGCAGCGGCCGCCGCCTTTTTCCTTCTCATGATCAGCATCCTGAAAACCGAATGGGTGCCGGCGGCGGCTCAAGTTAGGGATTTCTCGGCGGAGCGTCTGGGTGAAAGCTTCCTCTATCAGTATTGCCTTGCATTTGAGTTGATCTCGGTGATCCTTCTTATAGCCATTGTGGGAGCGATAATCCTGGCCAGAGGAGGCCAGGAAAACAAGGGGGAACCATCCTCATGATATTTATCAGTGACAATCTTTACACCTATTTGATTCTGGCGGTGTTTCTTTTGATCGCCGGCATCTATGGGTTAATCCAGCACAAAACTTTTATTGGAATGCTGGTTTCCACCGAACTGATACTTAACGGCGCCGGAATAAATTTCATGGCGTTCAACCGCTTTCTTGCCCCGGATCCGGCCACCGGTCAGGTGATCACTTTGTTCATTATGGGTATCGCCGCAGCGGAGGCTGCGATTGTGGTGAGTTTTATCATTGCTGTTTTTCGTAAGTATCACTCAATCGATCCTGATGATCTTATAGAATTACAAGGATAGCAGACCCCGTAAAATAGGGTAGACGTTAGCTTATGTTAGGCGCTTTTATGGAATAAATATGGAAACAATTATAACCGGCAAAATTATTTTGACACCGATGATCCCTATGATTACGGCCCTTCTCATCATAGGATCCAAGAACAGACCCAATTTAAGGGAGACATTTTCCGTATTCGGGGCGGTGCTCACCTTCCTTTCTGTTCTACACGTGTTGCCGCATGTTCTTGCAAAGGGATCTTACGAATATACGTTATTCACCCTTTATCCCGGGGTCAGTGTCAAATTTCATCTGGACGGTCTTGGCATACTATTTGCCGGAACCTCTTCCTTTCTGTGGATTATGGCGGGATTTTACTGCGTTGGATATATGCGCGGGCTGGACGAGCATGCACAGACCCGGTTTTACTTCTGTTATGCGGTTGCGGTGGGCGGCGCCATGGGAGTGGCATTTTCCGCCAACCTGTTTACGCTTTATCTTTTCTACGAAGTCGTATCAGTTTTTACATATCCCCTGGTGGCCCACCACCAGGACACGGAAGGGTATGACGGGGGAAGAAAATATATCGTCTACCTGATGTTTGCCTCCAAGGCTTTTTTGCTGCCGGCAATGATTCTGGTTTATGTGCAGTGCGGCACTCTGGATTTTACAATGGGGAATGTGGCTTCCGGCATGTTCCCGAACAGCGCTTCGGCAGTTCTGGTGAAAGTCACCTATCTTCTTTGCCTGCTCGGATTCGCCAAATCGGCGATTATGCCCATACACGGCTGGCTCCCTGCGGCCATGGTGGCCCCGACGCCGGTCTCCGCGCTTCTTCATGCGGTGGTGGTTGTCAAAGTGGGTGTGTTTTGCGTGGTCAGAGTTATGCTCTCGGTCTTCGGTGTGAACCTGCTCAACAATCTGGGTCTGGGAACTTTTACCGCGTACCTGGCCTCTTTTACCATAATCACAGCATCGGTGGTGGCACTGACCAAAGACAATCTTAAGATGCGGCTGGCTTACTCCACGGTGAGCCAGCTTTCCTATATTATTCTGGGCGTGGCCATGCTCACTCCCAACAGTATTACCGGCGGGCTTATCCATATCACCAACCACGCATTCGCCAAAATCACCCTGTTTTTTTGTGCCGGATCGATTTTCGTAGCCACACGAAAAAAAGATATCACAGAAATGGGCGGGGTGGGATGGAGCATGCCCTTTACCATGATTGCCTTTGGTCTTGCTTCCTTAAGCATGATCGGGGTCCCGCCGGTAAGCGGGTTTGTGACTAAATGGTATCTGGCTCTGGGCACGCTGGATGTTAATAACATGATTCTTCTGACCGTAATCCTGGTGAGCAGCCTGCTTAATGCCGGATATTTTGTTCCGGTCGTTTTCACGTCGTTTTTCGGCAAACCTTTGCCCGGAGACACCACTCAGGGCAGGTTCCTCGAGGGCTCTCCTTTTATTATGCTTATGGTAATTCCCCTGTTTTTAACAGCCGTAGGTTCTGTACTGTTCGGCTTATATCCGGACCTTTTCATTAAAATAATTAATTTGATGCTGGGGAGATGATGGTACGAATACTCAACTATTTAAATAAACATTCGCAGGTGTTGAAAAGGCTGTTCTTCGCCTTTTTGCTGATGACGGTGGCCTACGATTTCTTTGCAAAACGGCATCAGGCGCATTTTTTCGGTGATTCCATCATGGGTTTTTGGTCTGTGTTTGGGATACTGGGATGTTTGGGTATGATTGTCGTCTGCAAAGGACTTTCTCATGTTTGGTTAGAGAAAGAGGAAGATTATTATGATAAATAGTACGATTTTTATGCATCCGGCCACCTGGTTTCTTATGGGAGCCTTTTTTATGCCCGTTTTCAAAAGGATGGGGCTGACAAAGGTTGTTCTCATCGCCGTTCCCCTCATCGCGTTTTTCCAAATTCAATGGCTACCCCAAAGTTTCGGCCAGGTTTCTTATCTGGGGTTCGACCTGGTTTTCGGAAGGGTGGATCCGTTGACTCGGGTGTTTCTCCACGTTTTTACTATCATGGCCCTTATCGGGTGTATTTACGGGCTGCATGTCAAAGAGACGGGCCAGCATATTGCCGCCTTCCTTTATGTGGCCGGTTCCCTAGGAGTAACCCTTTGCGGCGACTACCTGACGCTGTTCATTTTTTGGGAACTGATGGC
>JAUXEW010000239.1 GCA_030620375.1 Desulfobacteraceae bacterium
ACTCAAAAATAACTTCACATTTTGAATGCCGATGCCTCTCGCCTGGCTGCGTTGCGAAAACTCGAAATATACTTGAACGGCAATCCTTTAAGTTCCCTCCCCCTTGACGGGGAGATCAATTATTAATCCCTTCCCCCTTGACGGAGAGGTCAACTATTAATCCCCTCCCCCTTGATGGGGGAGGGCCAGGGTGGGGGTGATATATGGGGAGAAGGAACTTCTGGTTCAGGCTAAATAAGGTTTTACAAGAATTTAACGTCTGATTATTGATGACCTCATTAACAACTTGATTTTATAAAGAACCTGATATATAAAATACAGATTCATACAAACTCGGCTTTTCCGGCGGGACAAGTTTCGTTCTGAAGGGGAATCCCATTTGTCAAAAAGGTCCTGCTGTTGATGTCATTGTTGAATAACGCCTATTTGATCCGAAAAATGGGGCGTTTCATCGAATTATGATGGAGTGCCCATTTTTTTTGATGTAAAAGGCCAGGAAGATTTTTTACCTGTAATTGAGAAAAAAATAACGGCTAATATCACTAAATTGAAGCTAACCATACCAAGATACGGGGTTTGCGATAGCTGTTTCGGTTCAAAACACTACCATGGCAGAAAAAAAATTTAATTTCTGGAACGATCATTCTTCGCATTATCTGGAAATGGCATTTCGTACCGATAAATGCGAAATTATAGCCACCCCGGACGCATATGGAAAAAATACCGGCGAGTGCGGCGATACAATTGAGATGTTTTTAACGATTGTAAATGACCGCATTGAAACGATCTCTTTTATCACCGATGGCTGCATGGGCACCCAGGCGTGTGCCAATACGGTTGCAAATTTGACAGAGGGAAAAACCGTTTCGGAAGCCTGGGAAATCACATGGCAAAAAGTTGTTGATTATCTTGAAACACTCCCCCAGGAATCCCTGCATTGCGCTGAATTGGCAGTCGGCACACTTTACCAGGCGTTAACCAATTTTCATAACATCAAACAAAATCTCTGGAAACGATTGTACCCAAAAAAATAGGTGCCCGTTTATCGCTGAATATGAACAAGCAATGCGTTCGCATTGCCTGTTCAACCACCCACGATTTAAAAAGACAGATTAGAAAAGTATCACAAAAATGAGATCTGAAGGAAAAAGAAAAACGTCCGGAATCGCGGAATATGAGCATATCATCGTCAAAGGTGCCCGGGAGCATAACCTTAAGGATATTTATGTAAAGCTTCCCAAAAAGAAATTGATTGTGTTTACCGGCGTGTCCGGTTCAGGCAAATCAAGCCTTGCATTTGACACTATTTTTGCCGAGGGCCAGAGACGTTATATTGAATCGCTCTCTTCATATGCGAGACAGTTTCTGGGCCAGATGGAAAAGCCCAAATACGACACCATAAAAGGGCTTTCTCCAACCATTTCGATTGAACAGAAATCGACAAGCAAAAACCCGCGATCAACTGTGGGGACCATCACGGAAATATACGATTACTTAAGGGTACTTTTTGCACGGATAGGCATACAGTACTGCCATAAGTGCGGGAAAAAAGTCGGCAGGGGCGATGCTGAAAGCATGGTAACACAGATATTTTCGATGCCGGTGTCGACCCGGATACTTCTTCTTGCACCGGTCATTGAAAACCGTAAGGGCGAGCACAGAGAACTTTTAGACGAGCTTAAAAGAGACGGGTTTGCGCGTATACGGATAGACGGTGTGGTACAGGATCTGTCGGATGTACAGAGCCTTGCAAAGAATAAAAAGCATAATATTGAAGTGGTTGTAGACCGGCTTGTTATAAAAACAAGGGGACCGTTTCGAAAACGTTTGACCGATTCGGTTGAAATCGCCCTTAAATATGGAAAGGGACGTATTATTGTGCATATTCTTGATCGGGAAGATATCCGGATGAGCGAGGCCCGGTCCTGTTGCGGGATTGCTTTTCCTGATTTAGACCCGCCGCTATTTTCGTTTAATTCTCCCCAGGGGATGTGCCCAAAATGTAATGGACTCGGTTCTGTACTGTCAATGAACCCTGACAAAATTGTGACTGATGCCGGCCTTACGATACGTGAAGGAGCCGTAATACCCTGGAAAAATTATTTCCAAAAAACAAAATCAGGCAACAACTCATGGGGTTTAAGAAAAATTCAGGCCATGGAAAAGTATCTGGGTCTTAATCTTGATATACCATGGAAAAAACTTCCCCAAAAACAGAAGGATTTATGCCTCCTTGGTTCAGAAGGCAAAAAAATGACGGTTAAGTGGGATTCCGATAAAATCAAAGGGGCCGTGATAACCGACTATGAAGGCCTTTTAAATGGCATGATGCGCAGGTACCTGCAAACCAGGTCGGAAGGGGCTAAAAAATGGTACTCCAAATTCATGTCGTCGGCAACATGTCCGGCTTGTAATGGCAACAAATTGAAACCGGAAGTGCTTCATGTCCTGGTCGAGGATCTTTCAATTATCGATATCACTAAAATGTCGATTAAGGAGTGTTACCACTTTTTTAAATCCATAAAGCTGGAAGGCAACAAAAAGCTTATCGCAAGCGAATTATTAAAAGAAATTACCAATCGTCTTGGATTTTTAATTGATGTTGGCCTGAATTACCTGACACTTGACCGGAAAGGTCCGACCCTTTCGGGAGGAGAATCCCAGCGAATACGCCTTGCATCTCAGGTTGGATCTGAACTGACGGGGGTATTATACATCCTTGATGAGCCGTCTATCGGACTTCATCAGAAGGATAATATTAAATTGCTTAACAGCCTGTGCCATCTGCGTGATATCGGGAATACCCTTATCATAGTTGAACATGATGAAGAAACCATAAAAACAGCCGACTGGGTTCTTGATATGGGTCCGGGGGCCGGTCTGCTCGGCGGCCGGATCGTTGCGGAGGGGACGCCTGCACAGATTAAAAAGACCCCCGCATCCTTAACCGGTCGATATCTTAGCGGAAAAGAATGGATTGAAATCCCCGCAAAAAGGCGAAGTCCGAAAAGCACCGGCAACCAGTGGATTACCGTTAAAAAGGCATCGGAGAATAATCTTGCCGATATTACCGTCAAAATTCCGCTTGGGCTGTTGGTTACGATAACCGGTGTGTCAGGTGCCGGAAAATCAACGCTCACCAATCAAATTCTATACCCGGCGCTCGTCCGAAAACTGCACGCAAGCAGCCTTGAAGTCGGAAAACATGCGGGCATCACAGGACTTTCAAATCTAGATAAAGTGATTAACATTAACCAGAATGCAATAGGCCGTACCCCGAGAAGCAACCCCGCCACCTACACAAAAGTGTTTGATCATATCAGGGACCTCTTTGCTCTACTTCCGGAATCAAAAGCACGGGGATATAAAAAAGGACGGTTTTCCTTTAACGTCAAGGGGGGCCGATGCGAGCATTGCAGGGGAGACGGCTATATCAAAGTAGAGATGCATTTTCTTGCCGATGTTTTTGTCCCTTGCGAGATCTGCAAGCACAGACGGTTTAATGCGGCGACGCTTGAGATTCTCTATAAGGGGCATTCCATCGCCGATGTGCTTGACCTATCTATTCGACAGGCAAAAGATCTTTTCGGGAATTACCCGAAAATCAGAGCAATCCTTGAAACGCTCATGCAGGTCGGACTCGGATATATTAAACTCGGCCAGGCGGCAACCACGCTGTCAGGCGGTGAGGCGCAGAGAATCAAGCTTGCACGGGAGCTTGCCAAAAAAAATACAGGGCGCACCCTTTATATTCTTGATGAACCTACGACAGGCCTCCATTTTCATGATATCAGGATGCTGCTTGACGTTCTGCAGAGTCTCGTAGATTCAGGAAACACCGTGGTCGTTATTGAGCATAACATGGATGTTATTAAAACGGCAGACTGGATTATCGATCTCGGCCCGGAAGGCGGCAGTGAAGGGGGATGTATTGTCGCAGAAGGCACGCCCGAGAAGGTGGCACAAACAGAACAAAGTTATACCGGCCGCTATTTAAAAAAAGTTCTGATGTCCTATCCGGGATAGAATCGAAAATGTGCGCTCCTACCGGTGCGCTCATTTGATTAAAAGCCGGGGGTAGCGATCAAAAAATCTTATTGACAGGTAAAACGTTTTCATATAGAAAGCATCTCGTATTTTTCGATCGATAAGGGTTTGCAGCAAAATTCTTACCCGATTGTGAGAACAAGATAGCGCCTTCCCCAGTAGCTCAGTTGGTAGAGCAGATGGCTGTTAACCATCGAGTCCGCGGTTCGAGTCCGTGCTGGGGAGCCAGTTTTCAAAATGGCCGTTTTTCTTCGGAGAAACGGCCATTTAATTTTTGCACTCCTTGATTTTTTCTGATAGTATATCAAATGGTTGTGGGAGATAAATTATGGGAAAG
>JAUXEW010000188.1 GCA_030620375.1 Desulfobacteraceae bacterium
TGGTTATCAAACAGTTTCCGATTCGAAGCCATAAGTTCGCCAAAAAAGCGGCAAGAGCTGCGCTTGCAGCAAACGAACAAGGAAAATTCTGGGAATTCCATGACAAGCTGTTTAAAAGTTACCGGAGCCTTAATGATGCTAAGTTTCTATCGTTTGCAAAAGAACTCAACCTTGATATGGAAAAATTTACAGCCGATATGAATTCCGAGGCTATAAAAAAAGTGATCCAAAAAGATATCATCAACGGTAAAAAAATAGGCGTTCGAGGAACACCGAGTGTTTATATTAACGGTAAAGTCCTAAAATCACGAAGCTTTAAAGGCTTTCAACAGATAATAGAAAACGAATTAAAAAAACGGTCACTTAAGTGACCCAAAGCATTGTCCACATGTAAAGCACCGGTTGTCTAAAACCCACAAACGTTTATAAATATGCGGTTTAACACCGCAATCCTGCTTCTTCACATTATCCATACGAATGCCGGTCCTTTCACCGGCACACACAAAGGGGGTGTGTTATGGCTGACCAAGCACTTTCCGGACTTAAGGTGTTGGAATTCGCAAATTTGGTTTCAGGTCCTTACTGCGGCAAGCTTTTTGCCGACCTCGGTGCCGAGGTAATTAAAATCGAGGAGCCGTTCAGAGGAGACGAGTCTAGGAGACGAGAGCCTTTTGCGCAGGATATTCCAGGCGCCGAGCGAAGCGGACTCTTCGCATATCTCAACACCAACAAGCTCAGCATTACCCTTAATCCAAAAACCACCAAAGGAAACTCGATCTTTATGGAACTGGTCAAGGGGGCTGACATCCTGATTGAAAATTATCCACCCAGGGAAATGGAAAAATTCGGACTCACATACGAAAACCTGGAGAAGGTCAATCCGCTGATCATCATGACGTCGATAACGCCTTTTGGCCAGACCGGGCCCCATAGAAACTACACCGCCCATGAGTTAAACACATACCAGGGCAGCGGATACGGTATTATCAGTACCGTTACTTATGAAGAACCGGTACCGCCGCCGGTAAAAGGCGGCGGTAGACAATCGGAGTTTGGTGCCGCTCAAGCCGCCGCCGTTGCCGCTATGTGCGCCGTGCATGTGCGCGACAGCATCGGTGCCGGACAACATATCGACATATCCATTCAAGAACTTATGAGCGGACAAAATGAATCCGGAATTCAACATTGGGTTTTTGCAGAGAATGAAATGGGCGGCGTTACCCACCCGGTCCTTCAACCGATACTCCCCCTGCCCTGCAAAGACGGATGGGTTTTTTTAATGTGCGTAGAAGATCATCAGTATGATAAGTTCATTGAACTGATGGGAAATCCGGATTGGAACGAAAGTGAGCTGTTCGAAAACCGCTTTACCCGTGCCGATTATATTGATGCGCTGGCACCGCTCTTATCCGAATGGACGATGCAATACACCAAAGAAGAAGTCTTTGAGATGAGTCAGGCGGCCCATGTCCCCGTGGCCCCGGCCTACAACTCAGAGGAAGTCGTCAACTCCCCTCATCTGGCGGCCCGTGAATATTTTGTCGAAATCGACCACCCTGAAATCGGCAGGGCAGCATATCCCGGCGCTCCGTATAGGCTTTCCTTAACACCATGGAAGATTGAACACCGAGCGCCGCTCTTGGGAGAGCACAATAAAGAAATTTTCTGTAATAGGCTCGGATATACCCGTCAGGACATGGTGAAGTTGAACCAGTCCGGCGTCATATAAAGCCGGAGAAAGGAGACTCATGATGAATAAAATGGCACTCGAAGGGATTACCGTTGTCGATTTTGGTCAGGCATGGGCCGGTCCCCATTTTGGAAGAACACTCGCTGACTACGGCGCCCGGGTGATAAAGGTCGAGAGTCAAAAAAGAATGGATGTCGTAAGAACGCTCCCCCCCTGGCCCGCCGGCGCGGTGCCTGGCCCTGACAATTCGGGGTACTATAACTGGCTTAACCGTAACAAACTGGGGGTGACAATCGACTTAACCACAGCCCGTGGCTCGGAATTGGCCATGGAAATCCTAAAAATCAGTGATGTCGTCGTGGAAAATTATTCCAGAGGTGTCATGGAAAAATTCGGATTGGACTATGAGTCGGTAAAAAAAGCCCATCCGGAAATCATATATGTTGCTTTGACCGCGTTTGGCTCGGACGGTCCGTTTAAAAACCATGTCATGTATGGAAGGCCTCAGATCTACATCAGCGGTTTGGCCCATATTACCGGGTACCCGGACCGGCCTCCCCATCCCATCAACATCAGTTGGGGCGACCCTGTGGGCGCTCACCACGCCATGTTTGCTATGCTTAGTGCCCTTCATTATCGGAAAAAAACCGGTCAAGGCCAGTATATAGAACTTTCCCAATGGGAGGGGTTGATCGGAATCTCACCGGAAAATATCATGGATTATATACTTAACAAAAGGATTCGAAATCGCCAGGGCAACCGGCATGAATTTATGGCGCCTCACAACGCATATCGTTGCGCCGGTGGCGAACTGAAATGGGTGACTATTGCCGTCGCCACCGACGAAGAATGGGAATCATTGTGCGAGGTCATGGGAAATCCGGAATGGGCCAATAATGAAAAATTTGCTGACGGTCTGAGCCGTTGGGAAAACCAGGAGGAAATGGACCGTCATATTGAGGCGTGGACCATGAATTACACAGCATATGAAGTGACGGAAATGCTCCAGAAGGTAAATGTGGCGGCTTTCCCGACTTTAAGCAATCGGGGGCTCGTGGAAGACCCTCACCTTAATGCCAGGGGCTTTTTTGAGAAAATCGATCATCCTGATCCGGAAATGAACGGGCGAAAGTACGACGGCCTCTTGTGGAAGATGAGTAAGACCCCAGGTAAAATAAGACATCGTGCCCCTCTGGTCGGGGAACACAACAACTATGTGTTTGGAGAACTTCTGGGAATGCCTCAGGAAGAAATCGATCGCTTGGTTGAAGAAAAAGTTTTGTTTTAGTTTCAAAATGTTCGGTTTTGTAAAAAAGAGGGAAAGCAGGTGAAGCGATTGGGCTAAAGAGAACCTTTTGAAATCCCCTCACAGGGAAAAGAGGAAAAACAGATGAGCGAACAGACATTATCAGACGTTAAGGTTTTGGATTTGACCTGGTATATTGCGGGTCCCTATTGTACGAAAATGTTTGCTGATTTCGGTGCCGACGTACTGAAGATAGAAAGGTATCCGGACGGAGACCCCGCAAGAAAAATCGGCCCCTTTTTAGGAGACGACCCCCATCCAGAAAAAAGTCTGCTCTTTTCTCACTTAAATCTCAATAAACGGGGAATAACATTGGACTTGAACGCCGCGGACGGGGGAAAAACCTTTAAAGCGCTTATAAAAGACGCGGACATTCTTGTCGAAAGCTTCAGCCCGGGTGTCATGCAGCGGCTTGGACTGGATTATCAAACCCTAAAAGAAATAAATCCAACGCTGATCATGACCAGTATTTCGAATTTCGGGCAGACCGGCCCCTATAGAGACTTCAAAGCATCGGAACTGGTGCTCTCCGGGATTGGACATGATATGTATTCCAGTGGTATCCCCGGGCGTCACCCGCTCAAGCTGGGTGGGAATTGTCTCCAATATCAGGCCGGTCATATGGCAGCGGCGGCTACGCTGGCTGCGTATTGGCTGCGGCGTAATCACGGTATCGGCCAATATATCGACGTCTCTATGCAAGAAGTTCTGGCGGCGGACACCGATCATAAAACCACCAACCTTGTCTCTTTTGCCTATTCGGGGATGACCATGACATCCAATGTTGTCGGCCGACTCGATCCCCGGGAAGTCGCCTCGGATATCACCCCTTCGGGAATTTTCCCCTGTAAGGACGGTTTCGTCCGTGCAGCCGGCGGAATTATGTTTTGGGATCGTTTTGTCAAGATCTTTCCGGAACTGGGTGAAATGTTTACATACCCGGATGATGTTTTGAATGTGGAAGAAAACAAACCCATCGTTGATGCCCTGTGGTACGACTGGTGCCTGGATCATACAAAACAGGAAATCATGGAGACCTGCCAGAAGGCAAAATATTTCTGTATGGCCGTCAATACTCCCAAAGATGCCATTGAGAGTCCGCAATTTAAGGAAAGGGAGTTCTGGGTGGAAGTGGAACATCCGGTTACTGGAAAACAGATATATCCCGGCGATCCCATCAATATGGAATTAACCCCATGGAGGGTGCGAATGCCGGCTCCGCTTCTGGGGCAACACAACGAAGAAATTTTCAATGAATTACGGAATAAACCCCAAATAGAAATAAAAAGTGAAACAGAAACCATTGTGCCGCCGAAGCTTCCACTCGAGGGAATACGCGTGGTAGATCGGGGGGTCATCTGGGCGGGGCCCACTGCAGCATGGGCTTTCGGTATCCTGGGGGCTGAAGTCATTCATATTGACAATCCCCATCATCCTCCGGATTTCAGCCGGGGGTTTATCATGTGGCCCACTGAAAATCAGCTCGAAAGGCCGGCCGGTCGATCCAATTATCCGGAAGGAAAACTGGGCGAAAGACCCTGGAACCGGGCGTCTTTTTATACGCGCGCTTTATGGAATCGGCTTTCCTGCTGTATCGACATCGCCAAACCGGAAGGAAAGGACATTTTTAAACAGCTCATCAAAAAAAGCGATATTTTTCTGGAAAACAACAGCGCCACCGCTATGGAGAACCTCGGACTGGACCATAAAGTGCTGATGGAAGTCAATCCGGGCCTGATCTGCATTAACATGCCGGCCTGGGGAAGAAGCGGTCCCTATAAGAAATACGTGGGATGGGGAGCGATGCATCAAGCCCTTGGCGGTGAGGAGTGGATACGGGGCTACGATGATGACGAGCATCCGTCCCATAATACATTTCGATTCCATATGGATTCCGCCGCAGTTCCCATGGCTGTCTTTGGTACGATCATGGGCCTGATTCACCGTGAAAAAACCGGAAAGGGTCAATGGGTGGACTTTGCCCAGATGGAGGCATTGATTCATCACTACGGTGAGATATACATGGACGCCGCCTGGAATGGAAAAGAGCAGAAAACCCATGGGAACCGACATCCTACAGCCGTCCAGGGCTGCTACCCCTGCCGGGGTCCCGAATCCACTTTGGACACCGTTATTTATGGGGGAGAGAGGTGGATCAATATCACCATCTGTAATGATGAAGAGTGGAAAGGACTTTGCAAGGTCATGGGAAATCCGGATTGGTCAAAGGATGAAAAATTTGCCAGTGTTGAGAGCCGCCGCAAACATCACGATGAATTTGATGCGCATATTATAAAATGGACTCGAACCCGGGACAATTTCGAACTCTTCTATGTGTTACAGGAAACCGGTGTCCCAGCCGGGCCGGTCGAGGACCCCAGAGACAGTTACATGGACCCGCAACTTAATGCACGGGGCTTTTTCCAGACAATCACAGGACCCGATATCGGCACGTATCGATACCCGGGTTTCCCCTGGAAATTCTCGGAAACACCGCTTAAGGTTACCCATCCGCCGTGCATGCTCGGCGAGGACAATGACTATGTTTATAAGGACGTTATCGGCCTTACGGAAGGCGAAATTTCCGATCTGTCGTCCAAGGGAGTAATCGGTGACCTAAAATATGATTGGGCGGGCCCCATGCCCGAGCATCTGCGTAAAGAGCTATATCCCGACTTTTAGAAACTAA
>JAUXEW010000299.1 GCA_030620375.1 Desulfobacteraceae bacterium
TCGCGGCACATCGCGGGATGGGAGAAAAGTCACCGGCCTGAAAGTTGTTGTCGATCATGAAAAATTGGCACACGTCATTGAAACTTATAAAAACCGGGCGGGGATAATTGAAATCCTGGTTGAAATTGCAGAAAACAAAGTGCTGAATATAGGGGATGATGTGATGGTTCTGGCAGTTGCCGGTGATGTTCGAGACAATGTCATTTCGACGCTTCATGATACATTAAATGAGATTAAAACCACTGTTACCGAAAAAGAAGAATTTTTCGCTTAGGGTTCACGAAGAAATAAGTTCGCAATCTTTAGGCGTTGCGGGGCCCGGCTGGCAAGGCGCAAAAACGCAGGAATATCCGGATATTCCGAGTTTTCGCAACGCAGCCAGGCGGGATGCATCGGCGCATAAAATGTGACGTTATTTTTGAGTGGGCCCTTAAAGGAGTCCGCCGATGACTTCATTTACCCATCTGGATGAAGAAGGACAGGTCCGTATGGTGGATGTAACGGATAAGCCTCCGACAGCCCGCACAGCCGTTGCACGGGGAATGGTTTCCATGAACCCCGAAACCTTTGATCTGATATTGAACCGACAGGCTAAAAAAGGGAATGTATTGGAAACCGCCCGAATTGCCGGGATCATGGCCGCTAAAAACACATTCGCCCTTATCCCGATGTGCCACCCTTTAAATATTACCCATGTATCGGTTGATTTTTTCCCCGAAAAAAGCCTGCATTGCATTCGGATTGAAGCGTCTGTCCGAATTTTCGCTCAAACCGGTGTGGAAATGGAAGCCTTAACAGCGGTGTCCGTGGCTGCTCTGACGATCTATGACATGTGCAAATCCTATGATCGGAAAATGGCGATCTCCGATATCTACCTTGTTAAAAAATCAGGGGGCAAAAGCGGGCCCTTTTCAAGGACTTAAATGGCGCTTTGTTACCGGTTTAAACATATTTTATACCATTTTTTATTAATCTTTTCTATCAGCTTTATTCTTTTCAACCTCGCCGGTTGCGATCGATTAATACTGAAACGACCGGTGCCCAAAGATCTGAACCTGATAAAGATTCCCTCATCACAATATCCGGATTTTTCCGACGATATGGCTTATAACGGCTTAAAAGAGAGCATCCTTCAGAGTATCTCATATTTAAACAAAATCCCTTCAGATCGAAAATTTACATTCGGAGAAGATGTGTTTGACACCGGTTACATGCTGAAATCCATGAAACATTTTATGGCGTTTATCGAAACAAACCCCCTACAACAGGACCTGAATCGATTTATTGCTCAGCACTATCAGGTTTATCAGTCCAAAGGATATGACAGCCAAAAACAGGTGTTGTTCACCGGATATTACGAACCGGTACTAAAGGGAAACCCGACACAAAGTGATGAATATCGATTTCCTGTATACAAACGGCCGGACGATTTAATTACGATTGACCTTTCCTTGTTTTCCTCTCGATATACCGGTAGAAAAATTATCGGGAGGTTTTTTGAGGAAACTATCATCCCATATTATGAACGAAAAGAAATCGAAAACGACCCTTTTTTTGAAAAAAAGGCGCGGCCGATTGCATGGGCACAAGACCCGGTGGATCTATTTTTTCTTCATATACAGGGTTCCGGAAAAATGCTCTTCCCAAACGGCGATTTGATTCGCGTTCATTATCACTCCTCCAACGGACGGCCCTATCGAAGTATTGGTAAATACCTCATTGATGAGGGTAAAATTCCGTTATCCGAAATGTCCATGCAGGCCATACGATCCTATCTGAAGGATCACCCCGAAGAGGTTCAAACGGTTCTCTATTTTAATCCCAGTTATGTCTTTTTTGAAATTATAGAAGACGGCCCGATTGGTTGTATACAGACAAAGCTCATCCCCGGGCGATCCATTGCTTTGGACAAACAGGTTTTCCCTTTATCCGCCCTGGCCTTTATCGAAACAAAAAAACCGGTTATCGATGGTAAAGGAGAAATCCAAAACTGGTCGAATCTTTCGCGATTTGTGATGAATCATGACACGGGCGGGGCTATCAAGGGACCCGGGCGGGTCGATCTATTCTGGGGAGATGGCGCCTACGCAGAAATAGCCGCCGGTCATTTAAAACATCCTGGAAAATTATACTTCATCATTCTATCCAAAGATATTTGAAATTTCATCATCGCCGGAATCCATAATCCAGGACTCTCTTCTCCAACTAGATTGGAGAAGAACCAAATCGTATAACGAAAAAAAGCCGCCCGTTTTGCGGGTGTTGCGTTGCTCCCAAACGTCCTGGTAGAATTTAAAAATTACACGTCTTCGTTTGTTACGAAGCGTTCGCCTTCCCAATCTTTATCTATACGGAACCGTTTTTTCACCAGGATGCTTTCTGTGAATACAACCGTCGCAGGATAATCCGTTCTTCTTTCACATAGCTTATTGAAATATTTTTCTGCTTCAGCCGAATCGTTAAAAATTTCTCGCTTGATTTTTCGAGTATCACCCACTCGAATCATGACTGTGTACATCATTCATTCCCTTCATAAATTATCTTCCGGATTCTTGCTACACCAGCAAACCACCACAGATCATTGAGTTGTTTTCCGACATGACGGATAAAACCATTTTGATACAACACAGGGATCTGGTGACATCTCAAAATGGGGAAGTTTGAAGGCGCTCAACATTAATACAAAAGTGGGTATAACCATTTAACGATTTAATAAAAAATCGTTTTGGCGTCAATACCATTTTTTCGTTTTACAAGTAATAAGATGATCTTTTAAAAATGTCAATGATGGTGTAGAGAACATGATGGCAGCGTAAAAAACCGGTAACCGTCTTCCAGGGTGGGGGAATGCAGGCAAGTTAATAAAAAACTTGAGCAAACTACCACCCACAAAGCAACATCATCCTATTCTGACGCCTGACTTCTGGCTCCTGAATTCTATGTTTCAACGCCAGCTGTCGCTAAAAGCCCTTTCCAAGGGCAAGCCAAAGCCTGGTCCTCTGGGCCAGGCTTCTTTACAAGGGGGGTGGCGTTTTTAACCGATAGGCCGCCTTGTCTAATGCTGGGCCCCGTATTTGAGGCCCGCCTCCCAGAAA
>JAUXEW010000093.1 GCA_030620375.1 Desulfobacteraceae bacterium
GGGTTTCGTACCTCAACCCAACCTACGAAAATCAAGCATCTTGCGCGCCATGATCTAAACGGCGAAACCCAACAAATCGATTGATCTGGGTTTTCGGTCAACCACTAACTAAATGAAATTAAACTAAAATCAAATGATATCTAAAGCGTTATTTAGAACGATAAAAATTGGCAAGGCTCCCGGATAAACATGCGACAAACCAAAAAACAAAGATTGCCATACATGGTTTTCTTTAATATGTATGGATTACAGACATTCTAATTGGGAATCAATAATTTTAAATGATAATAAGGAATTGTATTTGTATGGAACCCATACACCTTATAATGAATAACCTACACCAGCCACTCCGGTTCTTGTAAATCCGGTTTTTAAATCAGGAAAATCACCTGATAAGCTAAAAACTTTTCTCTCAGGGCCTTCCGATATATTAAGGCTCCGCAACATTAAGGGGTTTGACATTTTTTCATCCAGTGGTAACTATTCTTATTACGGTTTCAACGTCGAACGGGCTGGACGCAAATCATAAAAACATTAGTTGGTTTGCATGTCAAACGCTTATTAACAGGTCCGTATTTTTTAAACTCGAATCTCGTCATACGGCACATGAAAGAAAAAGATAGGCACCTCAATGCATAATATAGGAAAATTAATCAGCGTAACGACGGCTGCCTGCCTGATGGTTGTCATATCCTGTTCACCAACGAATATAAACGCCGTTTGGAAGGACCCCCAATACCAGGGCGGCAAACTTAAGAATGTTCTGGTGATAGGTGGCTCCACCGAACAGATAATAAGGCGACTATTTGAAGATGAGTTTACAGCCAGGTTCAAAACCCAAGGCACGAATGCCATTCAAAGTTATCGCATTTTTCCCTCTGAAAAAGACCTGGACAAGGATTCCATCGAATCCAAGAGTAGCGAATTGGGTATTGACGCTATTTTAATCATGCGATTAGTCAACACGAAAATAGAAAAGGATTATAATCCAGCGCCGAATTATTATAATCGGAATACCTATTTCTATGACTGGCCGAACCGGTATTCCCGATTTTATACCCAAGGTTCGCATGCAAGATATTATGATGATCGTTTGGGCTACAGTGAGTATGAGGTTGCTAACGTAGAGACCAGTATTTATGATTCCCAAACCGGAAAAATGATTTGGTCTGCCCAGTCGAAAACGGTTCTCGGCGGTTCAAGAGAATTGGAGATAAGCTCACTAATTGATGTTGTGATGAAAAGTTTATCTGAAAATCAATTGCTATGAACCCAAATTTATTACAAAATCCAAACCGGGAGGATCATACATAGCATTTAAACCGATAAAAAACTATTCGCTTTTAGCATCACCTCTTTAACCGTTTATCCGGATCATGAAAATAGAGATATCGGAAAAGGCCTTCGCGCCCATGGCAATCGGCACAGACGGTATCATAGCTCATATTCCTTAAGAACTTGTATTTGGTCCTTCCCCTTCCAGTCTCCTCCGGGTTTTCGGCCTCATTTCTTTCGTTAACAAAGGGACCCCATTGATGAACATTGTGGCATGAGGGGCAGGAAATATCGCCAACAGTTTTCTCCCGGCCGTCTTCATCAAAAATGGGAGTAAACCCGGATTTCCGGCGGTAAGACCGCATCACGTTGGTTATCAGTTTGCCCGCTGGATGGGTGGCAATCAGTGGAATTTTCTTTTCGGCATTACTCCCCTTCGAATGACAGCTAGTGCATAAGGCGTTCATTTGGCTTTGATTTTTAGACACAGGGCCATAAGACCGGGCCCAGAGTTTCAGCTTGTGGGGACTGTTGTGGACGAGATGGCATACGCCGCATTGTCCCGACGCTTTTACCGTCCGGCCCTGCACATTCGTGGCCTGGGGCGCGGATACATTCAAGTCGTGATCAGTTCCGTCCACCTGGGCTTCATTTACATGACAGGTTGTGCAGAGGCCTGACGACGGGGAATCGACTTTTCTTAAAAAGCTGTTGGTGGCATCGCCCTCAATGTTTTGAAACGTATCATTTAATACCGGTAATACCGGACTTGAGTCTTGCGGGTTCCATGTATGCGGTTCGTGACAGGTGAGGCATACAATTTTCTTACCTGGCACCTTATTTCCGTTGCCGCTGTAAAGAGGAAGTTCCGCAGCGGCCCTTTGCGCGGCTTTAGGGATGTCTAATATCTTGAAACTTACATTCACCGGGTGATCGTTGGCACCGATACCTTTCGCTTGGGCGGCTCCCTTTTGGCCGTGGCATCCAGTACACAGCTGGGTTACATAATCTTTATCGCCGGACAACTGTTGGGCCCACAGCCTTTTGCCGGCGGCATTATGGGGTATGTGACAGGCACTGCAGGGACCGGCAACACCAGCGGTAAATCCCTGTATGTTTTTTTCGGCCGCCGCGGTTATTTTAAGGTTATGGTCCGAGGCGAGGATTTGTTTTTTATCGTTATGGCAGGCTATACATAAAGTTGACGATTGGCCGCTCGCAATTCTTAGGAAACTGTTGGAACCGTCGCCCTCAAGGTTTTTGCCGATATTATCGACTGGCCCCATCGGGTTCCAGCGATGGGCATCATGGCAGGTAAAACATTGGACCTTGCCGGCCGGATTTTTGGCACCGGTTGCTAAAAATAAGGGCAGTTTTTCGGTAATTGAGATTTTGGAAAGCAAGTCAACGCCGAGGGGGTGGGAGTGCTTTCCGATGAGTTTTGTTCGGAAGTCGACGTTCTGGTCGTGGCAGCCGATACACGCCTGTGAGGCAAAATCGCCGGGCTTTAGCCGACGCGCCCACAGCCTTTTGCCGGCGGCATTATGAGGAATGTGACAGGCACCACAGGGCCCGGACTCACGGGCGACAAATTGCTGCAAGTTTTTGGCGTTCGGGGCGGTTATTTTAAGGTTATGGTCAGTGGTTATGACTTCTTTCTTGTCATTATGACACGTGAGGCACAAGGTGGAGGATGCGCCGTTGGCCATTCTTAAAAAACTGTTGGAGGCATCTCCCTCGATGTCTTTTTTGCCCTTATTGGCGGCCGAACCAGGGTCCCAGCGATGGACATCATGGCAGGTAAAACATTGAACCTTGCCGGCCGGATTTTCAGTTCCGTCCGCTAAAAATAACGGCAAATCACCGGTCATCAATCTTTTGGAAGAGGAATCGATGTTAACGGGGTGTGAGTGGCGGCCGATTCGCTTGTTTTTATAACCGCTGTCTTTCCCGTGGCAGGTCAGACACATCTGGGACGCCGAAATGCCGGGGTTAAGCCGTTTGGCCCACAGCTTTTTACCGGCGGCATTATGGGGCGTATGGCAAGCACTGCACGGACCTGAATGGGAAGATAACTGCCGGTTGATATTTTTTTCTTGGGGCAGCGACACTCGCAAATCGTGCTTGGTGTCGATTAAACCCTTTTGTGTATCATGGCAAGTAATACATAATTCGGAATTTTTGTTATCGACAATGGTTATTTTATCTCCCCCGGCCCCGTGAACTATATGACAGGTTTGGCAAATGATTTTATTGCGGTCCTGGGCCTTTTTACTCCCGGATTCAAAGAGTATGTCGGGTAATTGAAGGGTTGTGTTTTTTAGCGGGTGGCTGTTGGTGCGCTTGAAAGCGGTTTCGTTTTTATGACACATTTCGCACAAATTGGAATCAATATTTTTTTCGCGCATAAAAATAATTGGTGCTGAGAAACCAGCGCCGGAGACAGGGCCACTCGCATGGGGCGTGTGACAGGTGCCGCAGTAAATTTCATCTTTGTTGCTCAGCGGCAGGGTAGAAGGGATGGTGACTTTATTCGAAGGCTTTACGGATGTTTTATGCTGTTTGTTTTTCCACACCACATGGCGTGAATCCATGACGTAGCCATCATGGCAGGAATAACAGATTTCTTCAGAGCTCACGACGCCCTGGGTATCTTTCATGAGAACATTACCCGGCTGCCACTTGATCAGGGTTTCCTTATCCGTTCTGAAATCGTTCAGCCACATAATATGACAGACGGCACAGTCTCTTTTGGAGGACATTTCCAAGGCCGGTGCGGCTGAGGGAATCGAAAAGACCGTAAGAATCACAAATAGGTAGGCGGATATTTTTTCCTTTACCATTGCGCCGGGATTTGACATGACATCGGATGTCAAGGCCATTAACTTAAGCTCAGATTATTTTAAGTATCTCGTGTCTGCACGGGTCCGTAATCGCTTGATATTACTTTAACAATTTCAAGACACTGATTTTACTGCCTCTCATTTCTACGACGTGCAGCCTGTTTTTTTTCTCCTCAACATAAAGACCTACCGGGGTAATAAATTGTCTTTTTTGGTTATTTTCACAGATAACTCCGAGAAAACCGCCCAGATCCGTAAAAACCTGTATTACACCCATATAACTGTCACTGACAAATATCCTGTTCGTTTTATCGACGGCCACACCTTTGGGTTTAAAAAATTTGCCTTGAAGCACGCCCCAGGCGCCGATATCTGTAATGAAATTTCCAAAAGGATCAAATAGTTGGACGCGTGAGTTGAGAACATCGACCACAAAGATCTGATTGAATTCATTGTCCACCAGCATTCCCGGGTATCTGAACTCCCCGCGTTCTTCCCCAAATTTCCCCCATTCGAATTGAAAAATGCCTTTATGGTTATATACTTTTATTTTATGGTTATCGTTGTCCGATACGTAAACGTAGCCTTTGAGTTTGGAGGCGAGTACATCCACCGGATCGGAAGGCTTTTCTCCGGGGCCACTGCCAACCTTAAACATATATAAAAAGTTACCTTTCAAATCAAATACTTGTATTCTGTGGTTCCCCGAATCCGCGATAAACACCTCTCCCTGATCCGAAATGTCAATTCCCAGGGGATATTTGAATTCACCTTCTCCCCCGCCCTGCTTTCCAAAAGAAAATTTCAACTCACCGCGTGAATCCAGCACAATAATCCGGTTGTTTACGCCGTCTACAAGGTAGATATCGCCGTTGGGGACCACTGAGATATCGCTGGGCTGGTCAGCTCCCGGTTTAATGTCAAATAGAAATTGGCTGTTAATGCATTCGAAAGAATAAGAAATGCTTGGAGTGAACAGGATAGAAAGGTTTAAGCAGAAATAAATAAATGCATGTATAGTTTTCAGCAAACAAGCAACTCCTTGAAAGATAACAAATGAAAGCATCCAATTTTAGGCGGCGGAATAAAGCCGCATTCGCCGCACGCGGCTTATTGCTCGACGTTTGAATTTCCGTCAATTGTTGCCTCAGGGCAAGGCGGATTCCGGCTCTTTCACCGGTTTTTTCAATAAATCCGGCAGGTAAAATTCCTCGTATTTGGTTAGCATGCCCTTGACATTCAAATGCACCAAGTCTGCAATCCTGTTTTTGGCAAACCCCAGCTTTTTAAAATCCAGAATACCTTTTTCTGAATGGCATGTTTTGCAGTCATACCCCTTTCCTCTGATATTCACATGAAATTTATTTTTAACCCCATCTCTTTGCTCCGGGGTAAGCTTATCTCTAACCTTCATGTAATCCTGCGCTAAAGGCATATCCTGCTTTTGAATGGCAGATTGGAGTTTATCGCCTTTTAGGTAAAACGGCGTCAGCTTTGAAAACTTATCCTCCACCTCGACCAGATTGCCTGTTTCAGGATCATAGCTTGTCCCTAAGAAAGGGCCTTGGGGATTGTCATCATAAGGACTATACCATTTATAAACGATCGGCGTATCGGCCTGATCTTTGATATGGCAGCTTTCACACACAAAATACTGGGTATGCATGTTTAAAAGCGCCCTGACTTTTTTATTTTTGGTATGTGGAAAGTCAGAGTGGCATATGAAACACACCGGGCGCTCGGTTTCAGGAAGCTGGGGGTAGTCCACAATGTGATGAAAGTGCCGGTGTATTTCTAAGTCTTCCATACGTTTGGCCTCTTCCATGATGGGTGATATGTGTTCCGGAAAATATTTATCCTTTAATGATTTAAAAAGTTGAGGGCCGTAATGTGATAAAGTAAGGTGGTGTAAGACTCCGGCAAAAACTAGCAGAGTCAGGGCTGCAAAAATAAGTCCGATAAAATACGATGCCATCGGGTGGTTTTGTCTTTTTGGCTCTCCGAGCAATTTAAAGTTACCTCCTTTTAGCGTTTTAATCCTATCCCCCAATCCTTTTCAAAGGATTCGGGGTATATCCTCTAAGGTCACTTTTTGGGATCTTTCAAATCCCTTTTCTTTTAAAAGTTTTCTCATATACTCTCTTTCTTCCGGGATTTCTTGTAAATTTCGCAGGTATTCTAAAAAATGCTCCTCTATTTGATGCTCCCGGGTAATCTTACCGGTTAAAAAAGCCCACTGAAGCGGAAAGCGGCCCGGTACCAGGTGAACATTGAGCCAGTGCCAAAAGGCAATTACAATCAAGGCCATAACGGCTTCATCCGCATGCATTAATCGGGCAAGGTTTTGGGAAAAAGACGGGAAGGATCCCTCATCGAGAACTCCGGAGGGCAACAGTTTGCTCATGGCGTCCGGGAAAAAAGCGGCTATGGTGTCCGGGAACAATAAGGCCGACCCGGCGACCATCAAGACGAAGCTGCCCCAGAGAATGGCCAAATAATGCGCCTTTTGTTTGTACATAAATTTTTCCATTTTAGGCCGATAGGGCGCAGACCCCCAAAAGAATTTGAGGTCATGGTAAAGATCGGAAAGATCTTTAAACCTGGGGATAATGGTACGCCGATAATCGAACTTGCCCTTGAGTATTTTGCCCAGCGTACCGCCGACGATAGTGACAATATGATACGCAGATGCAGCCATCATGACAAAAGCCGCTATTTTATGAATGAGCCTTGCTTGGTCGGCGCCTCCGAAAAGTGATATCAGATATCGGGCCCAGGACAGTTCACTAAAATATAAAGGTAATCCGGTACCGGTGAGAACTAGAAAGGTGACAAAAATCAGAAAATGCTGGATAACGATATGAACGGAATAACGAGACAGATCGCCGAAAGGGTCTGATTTTACATATTTATAAATGTCCCTGGGGATGGGTCCCACCCCTTCAACATAGGTAATGTAATCATCATCTTCCGCGATCTCTTTACCAGCTACAACATAAATTTTAGAAGATGTTGACATAAAAAATCCCTCCCGAGGTTATTATTTAGGCTGGCGTTTGGATTTGCCACGCCAGGATGTTCCGTGTCTTAACAAAAATTTAATGCCGTCTTTCCGCCTGCCGTATGTTTCAAACAGCATTAGGCCGACCAGGCTGAACACAGAACCATACAGCGCAAATCTCAGGCCAATGCTCGCAATATAAATAAACGGGTTTTCCTCATGTTTTGTGCTGGGGTGCACGGCAATTTTGACAAACCAGCTGTTTGCTTTACTATGGCAATGATGGCAGGTTTGGTTGAGGTTGTCTTTATAAACGGTAGATTCGGGATTGTCCTTCTTATAAATATCATGAATGACCGAGGAAGCATGGCAACTGACGCAGTCGGCGGTTTCCTGGGACCCCAAGGCAACGGACTTACCGTGCAGCGTTCTGTTATAGGTTTCCACCGCCGTTAAGGCTTTTTCGGAAACCTTTAATTTTTTCATTAGCTCAATATCCTGGTGGCATTTGGCGCACAACTGGACAATTTCTTGGGGGGAACGCGTGGTTTTTTTCCGCAGACGATGGGTCATGTGCATGTAGGCTTGGGTAACACCTTTTTCCTGGTGGCAGTTCAAACAGCGACTCAAGGTTTCCTCATAGGCAATCCTCTCTTCCGACACTCGGGTGTACTTCTCGTTCAAGTGACAGTACTTGCAATACGGCTTGGCCTTCCTTGCCTCGTCCGGGTCTTCAGGTTTTATTGCATGGACGCTGCCATTATATATATCTATGATTTTTTGGTGCGAAAATTTTTCCTGAGAGAAAGGGGGTTTTATGTGACATATATTGGCACAATTGACCTCTTCCGTTATCGGATCATGTGGAATTTTAGTAATGTAGGTATGACAGTCCCGGCAGGGAACATTGCGATGAACACTGCCGTTATAACTCTTTTCGTCAACATGATAATTATGCCTTTTACCATTTTCATCAATGCGACCCACAAACCGGTATCTATGACACATGAGACAATTTTCCTTATCTGCCGCTTCAGCGGGAAACCCAACAGATAAGACGATGAATACCAGCACAAAACAGAAACAAGCCGCCTTAATCGTTTTGATTGATCCCAAATCTTAACCTCCATCCCTTCGGTTTGATAAAGATCTAAACTTTATGACACTCTACACACAATCTATCCGGCAGACGGTGCCTGTATTTCGAACCGGCGCCTTTGGCTGCCGGGCTTTCGGTCCGGATGACACCTTTGTCGTGCGGATTATGGCAGGTAATGCAGGTCAATTGGCCGTTCTCATCTAATGGGAGTATAATATCGAACTCTTTTTCCATGGCCTGCATTCGGGTTAAAGCCTTGGTCGACGGTTTGACCATATGGTTAACATTTCCGGCGTGATTTCCTCGAATGACGTGACACCTCTGGCAAATCACTTCAAGATCTCCAATGAATTGGACATCTTTATAACGTGCTCGATTTTCATCCGGCTTTTCGGTATGACAGTATAGACATTTCTCTACAATAATTTTGCCCCATGCATTTAACTGTACATGAGGATCAAGCATCATATAACTGGTTTCATCATGGCACTTATAACAGAAATCCGACCTTCTTGGGAATGGTGCGCCTCTAAGCGAATTTTTATCTACTCTTCGCTTTTGGCACTGCCAATATATATCATGACAGGTAAGACATGTAATTTTCCCCTCTTGCAGGGGAAGCTGAGCAGGAATTTTGGCCTTTTTTTCATGAGAGGGCTCAATGCCTACCGGATGGATATAATTGTCCGGCTCCTGTACATGGCATTTGCATAATTTATTGAAATCACCACCAAATTTTAAAAATTTGTTGCCGCCTTTTTGTGGTATTGGCTCATGGCAATCGGTACAATACTTACCGGTATAGTGATATTCAGCGGCCTTTGTCGCCCCTTCTGTTGCGGATACGAATTGACCCGGCCTTTTTTCGTCTATAACACAACTGACGAGAATTGTCGCTATTAGGATGACTACTGGTGTGACGCTTTTCATAATTTAAATATCTAAACGATAGGGCATTTCGATTTTTAGATATTCAGGGGTATCGCTGTTTCTACCATGCTGTTGCTTAAACATAAATATGGCAACCTATAGCATCTTTTAACTGGGGATGAAAGTGATCTTTTGACAGACAGAAAAAATAGACCTCCGGAGTTTTGGTTGTAATATCCTTGATCGAGTTTAATATTTAGTGGCTAATGGA
>JAUXEW010000300.1 GCA_030620375.1 Desulfobacteraceae bacterium
ACTATATACGAGGTTCATTGGTTAATCAGAATTGAACTGTTTGCGGATTTTCAGACCGGCTAACGCTGAACCCGGAACCTTAGAACGGTCAAAAAAGCATGCCTATTATCACACTGCTGACGGATTTTGGTACAGGCGCTGAGTATGCGGGGCTGATGAAAGGGGTAATATTATCCATCAACCCCTCTGCCGCCATCGTCGATATCAGCCACCAGATCGACAGCCAGGACATCGTTCAAGCCGCCTTTACCATTTACTCGTCGTATGAATATTTTCCGGACGGGACCGTGCATCTGGTTGTCGTCGACCCCGGCGTCGGCAGCGAGCGGTCTTTGCTGGCCCTTGAAATGAAGAAGCAATTTTTCATAGCCCCCGATAACGGGGTACTCACCCTTTTATTCAACGAAGAAAAAATTACTTCGCTTATTCGCCTAACGAATCCCAAATATTTTTTAGTTTCCGTCAGCCGAACGTTTCACGGCAGGGATATAATTGCTCCGGTGGGTGCCCATCTATCCGGCGGTATTGATGTAAAAAAGCTGGGCACTGAAATTGACCTGCGGGATGCGGTTCACCTTGATCACCTGTATGCCCGCATTTCAGAAAACGGTGAGCTTGTGGGGAAGATTGTTGCCATTGATGATTTCGGGAACCTGATAACCAATATTGATTCTAAAAAGCTGAGCGAAGTGTATCCAACCGGTCAAGAAAAAAAAATTAAGATCAAAATCGGTTCTCATGTCATCACCGGTTTATCCGAGACTTATGGCAGCGTCCGGTCAAAAACCCCTTTGGCCCTTATCGGGAGTCGCGGGTATTTGGAGATTGCCGTAAACAAAGGCAATGCCGCCCTGTTCTTGAATGCCGGAAAAGGGGATAATGTACGAGTACAGACCTCATAAATTACTCTGAAAACAGCTCTTTTTATTTTGCAAATATGGCATAAATCCATATTTACAACCACTTAACCAATCAACTAATCAACCAATCAACGATATCTGGAGTATGGTAAACTCAAATAAAAACTCAAATCAAGCGGATCGTTCTTCGTTAACAGCCAAATGGTTCAACTCGGATGCACGCTGGACGCTTTTATACATCGGGAATCGTGGCAAACCTATAACACTAAAACGTTTTAAAGGGATGGTTGTATTAACCCTTATTGTGGTATGTGTATTCATTGCCCTTGCCGCCGGTCTCTTTTTATGGAACCGCAACATCCTGGGTGAAAAGAATCAGCTTGAATCACATTTAAAAAAAATGAAAGAGCAAAACCAGCAATTGCGCCACGAAAGGGACATTCTCCTGACCCGGCTGGTGGTAGCAGAGTCCCGGATACTTGAAAAACAGGGCAGCGCGCCGGAAAAGCGAACCGACGAAGAATCTGCGGGTCAGACAGAGCCGGTTACAAACTATGCCGAACAATCCGTCCCGCTTGCCATGACAACGACGAAGACTGAGGTCCAAAACCAAGTCCCGGGCCAACCGGAAAATGATCCACCCGGTTCGGGATTGAGTGTGGCCATTGATAATTTCAAAATATCCGTCAAGTCCGGCAATAATTCGTTAAGGGTCCAGTTCAAACTTAAAAATACCAGCCTATATTCCCAACATGTTTCCGGGCATGCGATTGTGGTGTTAAAAGGGGAAGAGATCCGGCAGAATCAATGGGTGTCATTACCCGGGATGTCTCTGATTGAAGGAAAACCGACAGGTAGACAGCAAGGCAATGCATTCGGCATCAGCAATTTTAGAAACATGAGGTTTACCGCCAGTGCGCCGCATTTTCCGGAAAAGTTTCAAACCGCATCGGTGTATGTATTTACGCAAACCGGAGAATTATTGCTTGAACAGGATTTTCCGGTGAAAATTTTCCGGTGATTTTTTCCGGTTATTTTTTCTCTTGACAAGCTCTGAAGAATTGTTTAAACATGCCGGATTAATTAAATTTAGGAGTGTGAAAAACGTGAAAAAATATACATACAGTGCCAAAAAATCAGATAATGAAGGCAAGTGGGGTCTGATCGATGCCCAGGGAGCCATTCTCGGCCGTCTGGCCACCACTGTTGCTTCCCGCCTGCAGGGTAAACACAATCCCTTGTACACACCGCATGTTGACATCGGTGACTGGATTGTCGTGATAAATGCAGATAAGATTCAGTTGACCGGGAAAAAATTAGATAAAAAACGTTACTACCGTCACAGTGGATACATCGGTGGTCTTTCGGAGATGACGGCAAAAGAGCTCAAGGAAAAGCGCCCGGAAGATCTCATCCGTTTTGCCGTCAAAGGCATGTTGCCGAAAAACAAGCTGGGAAGAAAACTGTTCAATAAATTAAAAGTGTACGCCGGCGACCAGCATCCCCATGAGGCTCAAAAACCCGAGGTTTTCGAACTATAACAGAAAATATTAAAAAATAGAGGAATTAAATGGAGCAAGAAAATACTTTCTACGCGACCGGCAGACGCAAAACTGCGATTGCCAGGACGTGGATTAAACCAGGCAGTGGTGAAATTGTTATCAATAATCGTCCGATAGAAGAATATTTTCCGATTGAAACCATTCGGACGGACCTGATTCAACCGTTTAAGCTAACCAATACATTCGGTTCCTATGACGTTAAAGCAACGGTTGTCGGCGGCGGTATTGCCGGCCAGGCCGATGCCGTTCGGCACGGTATTACCCGAGCACTTGTTATCGTCAATCCTGATTTTAGACTGACACTGAAAAGAGCCGGTTTTATCAAGCGTGATCCCAGGGTTAAAGAAAGGAAAAAATACGGCCAGAAAGGTGCCCGGGCGCGGTTTCAGTTTTCGAAACGATAAGTCGCTATTTTTTTTACATACCATTAAGGGAACAGGCTGTCGTCTGTTCCCTTTTTTATTTTGTGTTGAGCGGCGAAATGTGACATACCCTAACTCGGACAAGCCGAAATTGATTATTGAAAATTGAAGATTGAATATTTGTGGATGTCGTTTCGCTCTGTCATTAGGCGTCATGCAAGCTCTGGGCGAATGAGTGGAGTGTGCAACAGCTTTGGGGAGTAGTGGGTGGGGTCCGGGTCCCCGAGCA
>JAUXEW010000241.1 GCA_030620375.1 Desulfobacteraceae bacterium
TGGGGCCAGGTCATTATATGAAAAATCGGTCCCCATAAAGGATTTATGCTTGCTTGCCGCGGAAATCCGCTTTACCCGCTTTAATACAGGGAGATAGAGCCATTGATCGTCATCTTTTTTTTTATGCTCCCAGGTTAAAAACGCAGTTCCTTTGTCTGACGGAGGCTCTAAAAAATACATCAGGCTTTTGTCTTCATCCCCGCGCTCCAATGTCCAGAACAAAATTTCTCGAATTCTTTTCTTGCCCGTTTTATTGATCAGCACCATGTTTATTCGGGATTCACTATCTTCCCCTTCGGTGAGATTGTAATGCTTCAACATGATCCGATAGCCGTCATCCGGATCGGCAGAGAGCGGAAAACAAAGGCAAACCAATATGATACAAGTGCAGAACCGAAACGCATGTTTCATGTCAAGGCCTCAATTTCTTTCCCGAACGGCTTAAACATCAGTATCAATGCCGGGCAGATAAAATAATCGGCCAAAAGCGCAATAAAGATGCAAATGGATGACAGCATTCCAAAGTAAAACGAATCATTTAATTGCGATGTCATTGAAACGCTAAAACCGATTACCAGAATGATAGTGGTGATGGTAATGGCACGGCCGACATCTCGCATGGTGGCGAACAGTGCCTTTTCATAATTCCTCAGACGATTGAATTCCAATTGGTATCGGGCGATAAAATGGATCGTATCATCTACCGCGAGACCGATGGCAATACAGGAAATCAATGTGCGGACATAGTCCAACCAGATTCCGGCCCATCCCATGAACCCCAGCGTTACAATAATCGGGAAGATATTGGGCAGCATGGAGATGGCGCCGACTTTGATCGATCGAAATACGATAATCATCAGCAGTGATATGATGATCAGTGCCAGTAAAATGGAGGACACCTGAGTTTCTTCAATATACTGCATTGCTTTAAGAATTAAAAACGATATCCCGGTTATTTGATAGGTATAATCCTCAGGGATAATCGAATCGATATAGGTTACCAGATCTTTATATAAGCGCTGGGAGGTATTCGAATCTGAACTTTTAACATAGACGGTCAATCTGGCGGTGGCAATATCTGCGGAAACCAGTTTTTCTAATTCTTCTCCACCGGAAGCTTCATAAAGGAGGATGTATTGGGAAACCGCTTCGTCGGAAGAGGGGAGTGTATAATAGGCTTTGTTATTATGATGCAGAGAACGGTTGATATCTTTAACTATATCCACTACCGAAACCGTTTTGCTGACCAGATAATCCTGAGAATCTGCAAACTGCTGAATTTTCTCAAGGGTTTGCGCAAATTTTAAGGTCTTGACCCCATCCGACGTGTTGCTGTCGAGCAGGATCTCAAAATTTTCCGCGCCCCCCATAATCTTATCAATGAATTTATAATCATGATAAATCTTAACCCGGGGCCCGTATTCTTCCAGGTAAGATGAGTTTATTTCGAGCCTGGTGATTCCCCAAACGGCAATGATGCTGATGATACCAACGACGGCTAAAATGGCCCGGTAATGTCGCTTATCAAAATAAGCGATTTTTTCCAGGACGGTGTCCATTAATCGACGTCTTGGCTGAGAATTCTTTTTTTTAGCCTGGCGATTTAAATAGAGTGCCTTTTCCGTCCGGTTTCCGGCAAAGGAGAGCACCACAAGCAGAATCGTAAAGCAAAACAGCAGATTGGCCATTACCCCAAAAACCGTATACCATCCAAAGTCTCTGGTAGCGGATATCCGGCTGATCAGCAGGGAAGCGAATCCTACGGTGGTTGTGAGGGCGGTGAACAAACAGGGTAGTCCCACGAGTCTGATTGCGGAAAGAATAGCGGATCGGTTATCAATTCCCATTTGGATATGGGCTCGGTATTCATTAATAATGTGAACACAAGTGGCCACACCGATTGCAATCAACAGCGGGGGGGTGGCGCCGAACATGGCGGTTACGGGAAACTTCATGAGGCCAACAAACCCGATAACCAGAAGAACGGAAAAAACAACGACCGACAGGGGACCGACGACGCCTTTGACATGTCGAAAAAAGTAGATAAGCAGCAATATCATAATCCCATACGTGATGAATGGTCGTGTGGAGGCCTCCTTTTCAAAAATAAAATAAAACTCAGAGTTCAGCACGGGATTGCCTACCGGCCAGAACTCAAATTCATGATAATCCGGTTTAGACAACACTTTTTTTAAAGCGGTACCGATGGTCATATGGTAATTGGGTTCATTTTTGGGCTTGTCTTCCATTTCGCAAAGGATTGCGGCATACTTTTTGTCTTTGGTAATGTAACTGTCCACATACAGGGGTTTATCTAACAGTTTATCAATGAGGGTATCAGCTTCCTCCTGAGTAGTGGGGAAGCCTTCCATAAGGTCGTAAATGATGACATCACCGCTTTCATCTCCCTCGATAAACTCAATGTTCGTAATGGCATTGACCTTTTTCACAAACGGGACTTCTTCAAGATCTTCCGCCAAGAGCTGCGTTTTTTCTAAGGTTTCCAGGTTAAAAATGCCGTTTGGGGTGGTGTATAAAATATACAAAAATTCGTCGTTACCATATTCATCCATGAAGCTGTCGTATGCTACATAGGAAGGATCGTCCGGATTAAAATAGGCCTCTATGGAATTGTCGATATGAAGATTTGATGAAAAAAAAATCGACCCCGCACCCAACAGAAAACAGAAAATCAGGACAAGTACAGGGTGGTCAATGACCCATTCCGTAAATCCCAGCAATTTCTCGTTTAAATACTTATAATTTCCATTGTCTGTCATATTATCCTCTAATAAGTTGAGATGTTCGTCGGGAGAAGGGAAGGGTATACATCCCCCATTCCATGACATATTTCGTCGCTGAATCCGGCGAAATATGTCATGACGGGAGATGCCGGGTTTTTAGAGAGGAAAGAGCTAACCTGCTCAAGCTTCCGGCACCGGCAGCTAAACTCTCTGAGCCAGAAGTTTTGAGAGCCTTCTGCCCAGACAAATAACGGTTAATACCGGCGGCAGTCCCCACTGTTCAGGGATTACGCTGGCGTCCGCAACAAACAGGTTTTTGAATTCCGTCTCAAGGTTGGAATCGACGATGGAACCGATTCCGCAGGTTCCGCCCGGATGCGCCGCACCATATCCGCCAAATAAGATGTCTTTGGCGCCCAGGTTGCGCAGTATTTTCCGGGATATGGCCCGGCCTTTTTCGAGTTTATAATGGTCATCACTGGTTAACCGTTTGGTAATATTTTCCCTGATTCCAATGGATCCTTCCAGGTCATCGCTTATTTTTGTCATTATACCAACGGCTCTTTTGGTCCGGAAAACATTAAAATATTTTTTGGAGCCTACGGCGTAGTTGGCATGCATGGTCCATGGCATGGACATATCCGTAACCATAATCCCGTCATCCGTATGAATGCCGGTAACCATGGGAGGTTCGGTCAAAAAGTCCGTTGGCTCATCCAAATATCCGAAGGTCATACAAAACGGATCGAAGAAGAAGCTTTGACCGGCTTCGTAGATCCCGGTTTTCTGAAGGATTACCGGAGAGCCTACCCCTCCGGCCGATATCACTACCGCATTGGCGTTGACTTCTATTGGTTCTCCGTTTTTGCCTTTTGCCAGAACACCGGTGGCGATTTTGTGCTCGGCAATGATTTCTTCAACGTATGTGTTGGTTAACAGGGTTGCCCCCTTGTTTTTGGCATCCAGTGCCCATTCGCGGGCCTGCCATTTCGGGCCGCCCTCCTCACAACCAAAGAAGAAGTTTTTAGCGAGAGGTTTGCCTTTTGACGGATCCACAAACTTATTCAGTTTTTGCCAATCAAACCCTAAATCCTGTGCGGACTTCATGATGGCTTTGGCGGCGGAGCCGATTGATTCGTCCGGTAACGGCGCGACTTTAAGTTCGGTTTTGACTTCATCAAGCAACTCGGGTGAGAGATCCACATTGTATTTTTTGAATTTTTCAACATCCGGATCAAATGCCGTTGCGGTGTACATCATGGTTGACCCCCCCACGGTAAGGCATCGGATCATCGTTAATCCATCGGGTTGGGCTTTCATCATCCCTTTTCCCGGTCCGCCGGTAAACTTGACCGCCGCAGTCGGTCTTCCGGTGGGTTTATTATCGGCACCTCGTTCCAGGATAATAACCTTCTTTCCCTGAAGGGTCAGGTCCCTGGCCACCGTTGATCCGCCGGGCCCGGTTCCCACTACAACCACATCGGCTTCCAATTTTTTTGTTTCACTCACGTGACACCTCCTTTTGGTTCTTAAGCGTTATGTTGGTGATTCCCTGTTATAAAATTTTTATAAGGTTGTAAAACCGTTGAAA
>JAUXEW010000008.1 GCA_030620375.1 Desulfobacteraceae bacterium
AAGGAATCTGTTCGATGCATCTTTCACTTGTCAAGGTTTATCCTGAAAAATTTCCCACAAGAAATTATTACCCGTTCAATTTAAAGGTATTTCAGCAACCGGCCACCATTAACCTTCATTCACCGGTGACGTTCTTCATCGGAGAAAACGGTACCGGCAAATCGACACTGCTTGAAGCTATCGCAGATAAATGCCGTTTTTATGCCTGGCAAGGGACAGAAAAAACCCGATTCGATCGGAGTCCGTATGAGAAAGATTTTTACAAAGTAATTGCCTTAAAATGGACCGCCGGGAGTGTCCCCGGATCATTTTTCTCTTCCCAAATATTTCGAAATTTTGCGAAAGTACTTGATGAATGGGCAACGACAGATCCAAAAGTATTGGACTATTTTGGCGGAAAATCGCTAATGAACCAGTCTCACGGGCAATCCTTGATGTCATTTTTCAAGTCCCGATTTAAAATCAAGGGCCTTTATTTATTGGACGAACCGGAAACCGCCCTTTCCCCCAAAAGCCAGTTAGAACTGCTTCGAATTCTAAATTCAATGGGAAAAGCCGGTCATGCCCAATTCATTATTGCTACCCATTCCCCGATTCTGCTGGCATGTCCCAAAGCGACCATTTATAGTTTTGATCACATTCCCATTGAACCCATCACGTATGAGGAAACCGACTACTATCTGATTTATAAACAGTTCATGGAAGATAAAAGCAGTTTCTTAGTCGACGCAGTTAAATAGTGCCTGAACGAAAACAGCGACTTTCCCCATACCATCCATTGTGTTTACTTGATCCTATAATCGAAAGACGCGTGGTTTACCGGTCCGAAGCTTCACCGTTAAAGTAGCTAACCGCCCGTTTGACATCAAAATGGCAGTGATTATATTTTATACAAAATTATGCGCATTTAAGAGGAGGCAGTCATGCGATTTGACAAGTTTACCATAAAATCTCAGGAACTGATTCAGAATGCTCAGTCTCTGGCCGCACAACATCATAACCAGCAGATCGAACCGGAGCATTTACTCAGCGCCATGTTGAGCGAACCGGAAGGAATTACCCGGTCGATGCTTCGCAAACTCGGTGTCTCCCCCGACGAGGTGGCCCAAGAGATTGCGCTCGCCATCGACAACCTCCCAAAAATCAATGGCGCAGGAGATAGCTATTTTTCACAACGAACAAGGACCGTTTTTGAGGCTGCTTTTTCAGAAGCGGCCAAAATGAAAGATGAATATGTCAGCACGGAGCACATATTACTTTCAATTATAGATGAAAAAACCGGTGAAGCGGTGGAAATCCTTCGCCGTTACGGCGTCAAGCGAGATTCAATTCTGAAAGCGCTAATGGATATACGGGGCACCCAGCGCATTACCGATCCAAATCCCGAAGAGAAATATCAGGCACTGGATAAATACAGCCGGAATCTAACCGATCTTGCCAGACTCGGCAAACTCGACCCGGTTATCGGACGAGATGATGAAGTCAGACGAATCGTACAGGTACTGTCCAGAAGGACTAAAAATAATCCCGTGCTCATCGGTGAACCGGGTGTGGGGAAAACTGCCATCGTGGAAGGTCTTTCCCAACGTATTGTCGAAGGTGATGTTTCGGAAACCTTGAAAAACAGGCGGCTGGTTGCATTGGATATGGGAGCGTTAATCGCCGGGGCCAAATATCGCGGAGAATTTGAAGATCGGCTGAAATCGGTACTAAAAGAGGTTGAAGCCGCTGAAGGGGAAGTAATTCTTTTCATTGACGAGCTTCACACGCTGGTAGGGGCCGGTGCGAGCGAAGGGGCAATGGACGCATCCAACATGCTGAAACCGGCTCTTGCCCGGGGAACACTCCGGTGTGTAGGGGCCACCACCTTGAATGAATATCGAAAATACATTGAAAAGGATGCTGCATTGGAGAGACGATTTCAGCCGGTTATGGTGACTGAACCGACGGTTGAAGATACCATCTCCATCTTAAGAGGACTTAAGGAAAAATACGAAGTTCATCACGGCGTAAGGATAAAAGACTCCGCCATTGTCTCTGCGGCATCTCTTTCCGACCGCTATATTTCGGACCGGTTCCTTCCGGATAAAGCCATCGACCTGATAGATGAATGTGCGTCCAAATTAAGGATAGAAATTGATAGCCTGCCGGTTGAAATTGATGAAGTGCAGCGAAAAATCACTCAGGCTGAAATCGAGCGGGAAGCCTTAAAAAAAGAGACCGATCCCGCATCAAAAAAGCGTCTGATAAAACTGGAGCAGGATCTTGAATTCATGAACGAAGAAATACGGTCCATGAAGGCGCATTGGCAAAATGAAAAAGAGATGATTCAGACGATCCGGACCATTAAAGAAGAGATTGAACAGGTAGGTATTGAAGAGCAGCAGGCGGAACGGAAGGGAGACCTGGCAAAAGTAGCGGAACTCAGATACGGGAAAGCCGCGGAACTGAAAAAGCGGTTAGACGAAGTCAACCAAAGTCTTTCCGATCTTCAAAAAGATAAAAAAATGCTCAAAGAAGAAGTTGACGCCGAAGACATTGCAGAAGTCATTTCAAGATGGACCGGAATCCCTGTGAGCAAAATGCTGGAAGGCGAACGGGAAAAACTGGTCCATATGGAAGACCGTCTCGGGATGCGGGTTATAGGGCAATTTGAGGCGATTTCGGCGGTATCCAACGCGGTTCGGCGTGCACGATCCGGACTCCAGGACCCGAATCGACCTATCGGTTCATTTATATTCTTGGGCCCAACGGGTGTCGGCAAAACCGAGCTGGCAAAAGCGTTGGCGGAATTTATCTTTGATAGCGAACAGGCGATTATTAGAATCGATATGTCCGAATATATGGAAAAGCATGCTGTGGCCAGACTTATTGGTGCCCCTCCCGGATATGTGGGATACGAAGAAGGGGGATACCTGACGGAAGCCATTCGCAGGCGGCCTTATTCGGTTGTGCTGTTTGACGAGATTGAAAAAGCCCATCCCGAAGTTTTTAATGTGCTGCTCCAGATTTTAGATGATGGTCGAATGACGGACGGTCATGGCAGAACCGTTGATTTTAAAAATACCCTTATCATCATGACATCAAACGTCGGCAGTCAATGGATCCAAGAACTGGGCGTATCAAAACGAAATGAAATGGAAAAACGGGTTCTCGAAGCCCTTCGTGCCGGTTTCAAACCTGAGTTTTTAAACCGTATCGATGAAACCATCATATTTGAAAATTTGACTAAAGAGCAGATTGTGGAAATCGTAAAAATCCAGGCTGACCGTCTGGGCAAACGGCTTTCCGAACAGGGCATCACATTGGATCTGTCGGACGATGCCACGCAATTTCTTGCAGAAAAGGGGTATGATCCGGTTTATGGCGCTCGTCCGTTAAAACGGGCGATTCAAAAATTTATTGAAAATCCGCTTTCCATGGAGATCCTGCAGGGGAATATTTCGGAAGGCACCAAGATCAAGGCTGATGTCGAAGGTGAACGGATCGTATTTAGCTCGAATTTATAAAGAAGAAACTTTCCTTTATAACAGAACGTTAGTCTGATGATTTGCTGGCCAGGTATTGATCTAAGAATTTATCGTTGTCTTCATCGGTAATCTCTTGGGGAAGTCTTTGCATGGCCAATTCGATTGCTGCGTCTATCAATTCTGCCCGGAACACGATTTTTGCCTGGCCAAATTGGCTATCTATCCTTCGCCTGGCATCATTTAGCATCATTTTGCTTTGCTGCTGAGCAGATTCGACAATTTCCTGCTTTTTCCTTTCTCCTTGTAGAACAATTCGATCTTTTATTATAGCAAAGCGAGCATCTTTTTCATCAAGCACTTTTTGGATTTCTTTGATTCTATTGGCAGCCTTTTCCTTCTTTTGCTCTACCCGTTCTATATCCTGTGCTATTTTCTCTTTTTGACCCCGCAAGAAATTCATTAAAGGTGTTTTTCCGTATTTAACAAAAACAAAGGCGATGATTCCAAAATTAATCCATAATAGAATTTCATCATATATGGGTCGCCAGCCGCCTGAACCTTCAGATGCCAGAGCGTCAAGTCCTAGAAAATGAAAACTAGTGGCGCCTGCTATGATAAAGCAGCACAACCTAACTATTTTATTAACTCTTTTCATGGAACCAGTCTCCGATCCAGAATCTTTTCCATGATACTGAATGCCAGGGCTTCAGATTCCTTCCCGATATCTTTTATGGCTTCAGATATCTGAGCGTCAATTTCTTTTTGAGCCTTCTTTTTTATGGTTTCAACTTCGTCCCTGACAGAAACGAACATTTCAGCAGCTTGGCGGCTTGCTTCAGCTTCGAGTTCTTGCCGTAACTCAAAAGCCTCATCCTTAGCTGCTGACTCCTCTTGCTGAAGTTGGTTGGTTACATTCTTGAGCTCATTTTCTGAATCAATAATATCCTGTTTAATTTTCTCGATATGGTTATCTCTTTCACTCATTACACCCTGCAAAGGACGAAACATAAGCCGGTTGATAATAAACAAAAAGATTAAAAATGAGATTAACTGAAAAAACAACGTCCCATTTATACTTATAAGGGCTATGTTGCTGATAATATGCATAGGCTGTCTTCCAAAAATTACCTTGAACCTTTTTCGGCTATAAAGGCCCGAAAAATTAAACTAATTTAAATTACACAACAAATAAGAGCAATAACGCAATGACCAGTGAATATATTCCGGTTGACTCGGCAACCGCTTGACCAACAAGCATAGTTCGGGTCAGAAGGCCTGCCTCTTGGGGATTCTTTCCGATTGCTTCACATGCTCTTGCTGCAACCAGGCCTTCGCCTATACCAGGACCGATTGCGCCAAACCCCATTGCAATACCTGCTCCTATAAAAGCCGCTGCTCTGATAACGTCTGCACCTTCAATTGCCATTTTTTCCTCCTAAAAACATTTTGGTTAAAATTTCAGGTTAAATCATGCCACAAAAATCATGACCAATGCGATAACCATTGAATATATGGCTGTTGACTCGGCAACAGCCATTCCTACCAACATCGACCGGGTTATAACTCCAACAACTTCCTGGTTTCTTGCTATCGCTTTTACGCCGCCACTAGAAGCTATGCCTTCACCGATTCCCGGGCCGATAGCACCCACTCCCATACATATACCCGCTCCAAGCAGCGCCATGGAGGGGGCAATCGAGTCTGTTGCGGGAAAGCCCTTATAGATAAGAATAAAACTAATTAAAAGACCCAATATGGCCGGGGTTTGAGCAATGGCCTGCCCCAGAAGCATTACATTTGTCACAGGTGTTATAGTTAGGGGCTGCCTGGCAATTCCGTTACAACTCGATTCGGCAACCACGCCGCCACCGATACCCGAGCCTATGGCACCCAGTCCGATAGCAAGCCCTGCACCCAGCACAGCCGCACATCCAGGTGAAACCGGATACCCGGAAAAATCTGTAAATATCAAAATAAAGGATACTACAAGTGCAAAAATAGATGGCGTCTGGCACACTGCTGAACCGATTAGCATATTTGTGGTTAATTTGCCGCTCAGGGCCGGCTGCCGGGACATGCCGGTACAGGCGGCCCCGGCCGGAAAACCTGCGCCTATGCCGGAACCGATAGCCCCAAATCCCATTGATAATCCCGCCGCGAATATAGCACAGACGGTTACATAAGACGTTGCCGAGAACTTTGTAAACAGCAGTATCATTGCAATTACAAGGGCAAAAATCGAGGCGGATTCAGCAATGGCCTGCCCAATCAGCATGGATTTAAAAATATCGCCGGCTGATTTCGTGTTCCTCGATATAGCCAAATTGGCTTCCGCAGCAGTATAACCCTCACCAATCGCTGCTCCTATTGCGCCGACTCCCATGCATATTCCGCCTCCGACAAAAGCAGCAAGATTTCCCCATGTTTGAATATCATATGCCATATGCTAATTTACCTGTACCGAAATATAAACAAGGGTTAGCATTGTAAAAACAAAGGCCTGAATTGCACCTATGAAAATCACGAAAAAGAAATTAAGAAACGGTGGAAGCATAATGCTGTAAGTTAGATAGGATACCACAAGGATAATGATCGAACCGCCCATGATGTTTCCAAACAGACGAAAGGAGATGGAAACCACTTTGGCAAGTTCACCGATCACATTTAACGGCGCCATCAAAAAAATCGGCTCACAATATTCCTTAAGATACGCACCAATACCCTTTGCCCTTATTCCAGCATAATGGGCAATAAAAAACCCCATGATGCCAAGACTTAACGGTGTATTAAGATCTTTCGTGGGCTCATGAAGATGGGGAAACAGCCCTATCCAGTTGCAGGTAAGTAAAAACATGAACAAAGCGCATATAAGGGGGGCATATGTTTTTGAACGTTCGCCCAGCGCATCTTTAGTCAGATCATAAATCATTTTTACGAATATTTCTCCCAATATCTGTACCGATCCAGGCAGCCTGCTCGCTTTTCGAGTGGCAAAAAAACCGAAAAAAAGCAGCCCTGTGATGACAATCCAGGTCATCAACATGGCTTCAATATTGAAAATGATTTCACGTCCCATAAAAGGGATTATCAACTGGTGTATTCTACCTAATTCGTGCATAATACTTGTTGTCCTAAAATTGTTTTCTGCGGGCTGAAGATATATAGCTAAAAAAATGATCGGCCATTATTACAATCTGGACCAGAAAGATACCAAAAATTACGGCAAAAAGGTTAAATTGTTCAAGCTTAATAGACATTATTAGCGGTATAGCCAAAATAATATATCTGAAATATATCGAACCCATAGAAATAAAAAAGGTTTTACCTTTTGATTGGCCGATTCTAAACGGAAGGGTTTCACCCATTAAAATAAAATTTACGATACTGAAAATTGTCCCTAGAATTAGTGCTTTGCCAATCGGTTTTTGACCAGCCAGGATAAAAAGAAGTCCTGCAAAAATTGCCACAGCGATTGCTGCAGAACAGTATTTTTTTTGTGTCTGCCTAATCTGTTCCATTGCCGGAATTATTATCCTCTTCCTTAACTTCGGTTATCTCCATAATCTGTCGGTAAACGACCACACCTCCTCCGATAACACCAAGAATAATAAAGATGAAGATGAAAATACCCTTAGTTCCCAACCATTTGTCAAGATATAGCCCGATAAAAAAACAAAAGGCGATGCAACCGACCATTGTAAGGCCCAGTTGCGTTACAATGTAAAGATTTTCGACCCAGGCCCGGTTTTTTTTGTATTCGAAAATCTTTTTTTTCTGTTTTGGCATCCTGCCTGATAAAAGCGCTTTAGATTCGAATCGTTGCTCTGATTTTTTTTAATAAATGCCCCTAAAAAAGTGTTAATTTGATAACAGATATTATTTGAAACTGTCAAGAAGGTAAACAATTTTTTTTCTTGCTTTATCTGAATCGAAAAAAAAGTATGATTGCATTAAATTTTTTGGTAATATATCATAATGAATTTGAGGCTTCGCCCCAGTAAGATCTACCGGACTTATGGGGCAGGCTGCGTAAAAATGACACCGTTTGAAGGCGTTTTTTACAATTAAAATGGTTTATTTCCGCCTTTACCCCCAATATTCCAGCATTCCATTCTGATTGCATGGATAAGAATTTGACTAAATGCCTATATGACACTCTCTGCCGCTGAAAAATTACGCCGGCTTTATGATCAATTTATAGCCGACGACCATGTGCTGATAGTCATAAATGCCGATCCCGACGCTATTGCCAGCGCTATGGCCATAAAGCGGCTGCTGTGGCGAAAAGTGGCCGGCGTGACCATTTCGAATATCAATGTGATTAAACGCCCGGATAATTTGGCCATGATCCGCCTTCTAGGGGTCAATCTCGTCCATGAAGATAAAATCGATCCGTCCCGATTCACCCGCTTTGTCATCGTCGATTCTCAACCAAATCATCACGAACGCTTTTTAAAATTCAATTTCGATGTGGTAATCGATCACCACCCGAACACCTCGCCGTCTATTCCGTTTGAAGACATTCGCCCTAGCTATGGCGCTACGGCCAGTATGATGACTGAATATTTAAGGGCGGCGAAAATAAAGCCTTCGACCAATCTGGCTACCGGGCTGTTTTATGCCATTAAAACCGACACCAGTAATTTTGAGCGGCAAACATTAATTGAGGACGTAAGGGCATTCCAATTCCTTTTTCGTCATATAAACATCCATCTTGCCCAAAAAATTGAACGGTCGGAAATCCCCATTGATTTTTTGAAATATTTCAAAGCCGCGCTTATCAGCATGAAACGTCGCAAAGGGAGGGTATATGTTCATCTGGGAAACATCTCTAATCCTGATGTCTGCGTCCTTATCGCCGATTTTTTTATGCGGGTGAGCTCCGTAACGTGGAGCATCATTTCAGGACTATACGCCCATAAGTTAATTATCGTCTTCAGAAACGACGGCATACGGAAAGATGCCGGAAAAGTCGCCAAGGGTAGTTTCGGAAATATCGGTTCCGCAGGGGGACATAAAAATATGGCCCGCTCGGAAATTCCAATTGCTGATTTACAGGATCATGTAGACTATGAAAATGAACAAAAACTGTTAAAATGGGTTATCCACCAAATTGAAAAAAACGCCGGAAAAAAATAACCCCCGTTTAAATTTTCATGACCCGCTGAAATCGCACGTTTTAGTGACGATCCTAGGTTCTGGAACATGTGTTCCGTCTCTTGAGCGAAGTTCTTGTGCCGTACTGCTGGAAATCCAGGGCATAAAATTACTTTTCGACATAGGACCCGGCACCACCAGACGGCTACTCGAAGCCGGTGCCGATATTTTTGACATTTCCTATATTTTCTTAAGCCATTTTCACCCGGATCATTCCGGTGAATTAGCCCCGTTTTTATTTTCAAACAAATATCCGGATATCGGATCGCGAAAAAACCGGCTGACCATCATCGGTGGAAACGGTCTATTTAACTTTTATTCACGGCTAAAATCTGTGTACGGACATTGGATCGAACTTTCTCCGGAAATTTTAACGTTCGTTGAGTTGGATAACGGTGGATTTGATCATCGGAGATATAACCGGTTTACGGTAGAATCGATGCCGGTTAAGCACAACGATGAAAGCGTTGCCTATCGAATTACCGATTCATTCGGTGTTTCCGTTGTTTATTCCGGTGACACCGGTTATTGTGATAACCTCGTAAAACTCGCCAAAGGTGCGGACATATTGATTTGTGAATCATCATTTCCGGATAATTTGAAGGTTAACGGACATCTGACACCGTCTTTGGCGGGTAAAATTGCAAGCCGGGCGAAAGTCCGCCAACTGGTTCTGACACATTTTTATCCTGAGTGCCATCAAGTGGACATAAAAAATGAGTGCCGAAAGACATATGCCGGCCCCCTGTTGTTGGCCGAAGATCTGATGCAAATAAAGCCTATTACGTCAGACGGTTTCCCAAGGGCTTATATTTAAGGATCATCTCCCGATTAGTCATAGTTAATTAAGGCAAAATAAGTGGGTTATCTCCAATTGAGCAGGTGTGATCCCAGAGGGTACAAGGGGTCAAGGATTGAACCCTCTTCTCCAACTAAATTGGAGAAGAACCATATTTAATACAATATGAAATATTATCCGGTTTCTCTTGATATCAAAAATCGAAAATGCCTGGTGGTTGGCGGCGGATCCGTTGGTACGCGCAAGGCGGTCACACTGCTTAACTGTGGTGCCGCGGTAACGGTCATAAGCTTGAGAATAACCAAGAAACTTAAAGACTTAGAAAATAATAGCCGCATATCGGTATTAAAGCGATCCTATACAACATCGGACATGAAGGACGCGTTTCTGGTCATTGGGGCCACCAGCGACGAAGAACTCAACCGGAAAATTTATATGGATGCCGAAAGGCTGAATAAATTGTGCAATATTGCCGATCAACCGGAATTGTGCAATTTTATTCTCCCATCCATTGTAAGCAGAGGGGATCTGGTTCTTACGATTTCAACTTCGGGAAAAAGCCCGGCATACGCAAAAAAGCTCAGGAAAATGCTTGAAAGTGAATACGGTGAAGAGCACAACCTGTTTCTGCGGTTAATGGGAAGCATTCGAAAAAAAATCTTGCATGAAAAACACGAACCCGAGTTTCACAAGCTTATTTTTGAAGAGTTGGTCAACGCCGGTCTCATTGAAATGATCCGATGCGGTGATAAAGGTAACATCAACCGGGTGCTTAAGGAGATTCTCGGTGAAGGGTACGATTTTGAAGCATTGATTAATATCGATGAATAGCCGACGACAAGGTTTCAAACGGTGTCATTTATGGAAACGTTAACCAATATTACGATATTTTTATACATGATCGGAGCCGCCGGATATCTTGCATATCTTTTTATTCAGAAAGATTATCTTCAAAAAATCGGATGCTGCCTTTTACTGTCAGGTTTTGTATTCCATTCGACGAGCATTGTTTACGGGTTCTTTCAATCCGGGCATATACCCGTCCATAATTTAAACGAAACCCTTTCAATCGCAGGCTGGGCGATCATCGGCGTTTTCTTATGGGTGCAATATAAATTTCATTTGAAAATATTAGGTGTTTATGCCGCTCCCCTGGCTGCATTCGCCATGGTTATGGCATCACAACTTTCTCGAGAACCCGCTCCGATAAAAAATGTCTTTAACAGCGTCTGGCTCCATATTCATATCTTCGCGGTTTTCATTGGTGAAGCGTCTTTTGCGCTTGCCTGCGGTTTGGGGATACTGTATTTGCTTCAGGAACATACCATAAAAGCCAAAAGCCACGGGTTTTTTTACAAACGACTGCCATCGTTAGAACTCCTCGACCTCGCGGGATATACCTGTATTATTGCCGGATTTCTTCTATTGACCTTGGGACTCATCACAGGGTTTGTTTATGCCAAATCCATATGGGGCAGGTTTTGGAGCTGGGATCCGAAAGAAGTCTGGTCGGGAATCACATGGCTTTTGTATGCCGCGCTTCTTCACCAGCGCCTTGTCGTGGGGTGGCGGGGACGGAAATCGGCAGTCATGGCAATTCTTGGTTTTATCGTTATTTTATTTACGTTTTTGGGTGTTAATTTTCTGTTAACAGGACATCATGAAGAATTTACCCGATGGTGAAGCCTGGTTGGCATAGACTAAATTTATAAAGATGAATGATATTGTACTGATAGGCTTAAATCACAAAACCGCCCCGGTAGAATTAAGAGAATGCATCGCATTTTCACCGGAAGAAATCGCCATTGGACTCGATCGGTTAATAAAAAGCCCTCATATAAACGAGGTCCTTCTCATTTCAACGTGCAACCGGGTCGAAGTATTAATGAAGGTGAATGAAATTGCCCCCGCAATAAAAACCGTCACATCATTTATATCCGAGATCAAAAATATCTCCCTCAGACAATTTGAAAATGCCCTGTATGTCCATGAAGGCGATAAGGCGGTTCAACATATTTTCAGGGTCGCCAGCAGTCTAGATTCCATGGTAGTGGGAGAACCTCAAATTCTGGGCCAATTAAAAGCCGCGTATCAGTTGGCCACGACAAACAAAACATCCGGTGTTGTATTAAATCGGCTGTTACATAAAACCTTTGCTGTGGCGAAACGGGTCAGAAGCGAAACCGGCATTGGAAACCATGCCGTATCTATCAGTTATGCGGCTATTGAACTGGGTCGAAAAATATTCGGCTCACTGGAAGGAAAAACCGTTCTTTTAATCGGGGCCGGCGAGATGGCGGAATTAGCTGTGGAACACTTGATCCGCCACAGAACCGGCGATCTAATTGTCTCCAACAGAACTTTTGAACATGGCGTTGAACTGGCGCAAAAATTTAACGGCAAGGCGATTAAGTTTGAAGAGATAATCGATTCCCTTAAACTGGCTGATGTTGTCATTAGTTCCACTGGTTCTCCGAATTACATTGTTTCACGAAAGCAGGTAAAAGAGGTCATGAAAAGCAGACGGAATCGATCGATATTCTTTATTGATATCGCCGTTCCCCGTGACATTGACCCTGATATTAACCGGATAAACAATGCCTACGTTTACGACATCGATGACTTAAAAGGCGTTATTAATGAAAATGTTGAAGACCGGAAGAAAGAAGCGATAAAAAGTGAAAGAATTATAGATGAAGCGGTTATCAATTTTAAAAAATGGAATGAAAGCTTGGCGGTTGTGCCCACAATTGTTGAACTCAGAAAAAAGGTTGAAACCATTGCCCAAGCGGAATTAAACAAAACACTTCAAGATTTAAGCCATCTTTCGGCTCATGATTGTGAGGCGTTAAACAGGATGATAAGTGCTTTAATCAACAAGATTCTCCATGACCCCACCATGTTGTTAAAAAGTACGGGATCTCACTGGAACAAGTCTTCTTACCTGGATTTAATTCAAAAATTATTTAAACTTGACCCCCGTTAGACCCACTCCAATAATATTTCAAAGTAAAAAACAGGCCCAGCGAGCCATATCCTATACGGACACCCTAAGATTATCGGAGTGAAGCGCCCCGCTTTAAAGGTGGCTATTCAGGTTCCACCCAAACAATATGTTCCTTATTTAAAAAAATGGTTTTCCCCGAGACATCCTTTGATGCGGCATCCACCAGAACAATAAAGGGTTGGTCACTTCTTGTAAAGATATCAGATACTCTTTGTTTGTTGGAAAGGTTAATCTTTCCAACCAGTATCTCCCCATCCGTAGTTTTAATGGTAACCGTTTTGTAATTTGCTGCATATATTTTTTTTGCGGCTTCAAGTTCCATTTATCACTCCCTTGTTAATATTTTAAAGTTCACCATCCCCTAATAGAAACTTTTAAAAAATGTTTATTATGGTTCAAGATCAAGCCCGTCTGTAGGTTACCTTAAGACACTATGGCTTCTATACGATGTTTGAAAAAATGTTACAATAAAAACCAATAATTTTTTTATATTTTTTCCTCCCGCCTCCTTATTAATTTTTTAACAACCGTATCTTACAGGGCAAACGCATTTGATTTCGGTGCAGCGTAGCGACGGCATGTTTCTCTTGGAAACTGACTGACTGTTTGAAGGGCTTTAGCACGCGTTAGTCCGAGCCGAATAAAATTATGACTTAAAAAATCTATGGGATAATTTAGCGACGAATTGTTTTTAATAACTCTGGCGCGGCTCGGGCTTACGGGTGCTTAAGCACAAGTTTCAGTCGGTTGGAAAGAGATACTCGCCGTCGTGAAGCGTTCTCCCTGTATTGGGATTCAAATGCGTTTACCCTGACGTATCTTATGTTTATGCTTTACATAATTATTTTTCTCTAGTATTAGTTATGTTTTATTAAATTTGACTGAAATTCTGAACGACGGATAAGGGTTAGAATATGAAAAAGAAAGACATCAAATATTTTAATGAGCTGCTTACGAACCGCTTGGAAGAATTATTATCCCAAGCCGACGATACGGTCGCCGGGATGACCGCCCCAAAAGAAAATTTTCCGGATCCTACCGACCGAGCGTCATTGGAGGCCGACCGAAATTTCATGCTCCGAATACGAGACAGGGAAAGCAGATTGATTAAAAAGGTCAAAAAGGCCCTGGAGCGAATCGAAAATGACACTTTCGGTATTTGCGAATCGTGCGGTGAAGACATATCCATCAAACGATTAAAAGCGAGGCCTGTAACAGCACAATGCATTGAATGTAAAACAAAAGAGGAGGCTTTAGAAAAAGCCCTTGGATTATAAAAAAAATGCTGGAATCGATCTACACATTCACTCTAATGCATCAGACGGGACTTTTTCACCTTACGAGATTCTCTGTCATGCCGGAAAATTAGGGCTCAAAGCGATTTCCATAACCGATCACGACACGCTCGACGGTTCAAAAGAAGCGCTTCGAATCGGCATTCCTTCCTCATTAAAATTCTTAACCGGTGTTGAAATCAGCACCGCTCTGCCCCCTGATTTCGAACACACGGGGAGTTGCCACATCCTCGGATATTTAATACCAATTGATAATCCTGCTTTAAATGAAACACTCCGTGTGCTTCAAGACGCTAGAAAAAACCGAAATCCCAAAATTATAAAACAACTCAATGCATTAAATGTTGATATCACTCTAGAGGAGGTCATCAATAATACCATTGAACGTCAAGTGGGACGGCCGCACATCGCCCGTATTATGGCCAAAAAGGGAATTGTCACATCCATCAACGAAGCCTTTGATAAATATCTGGGACAAGGCCGACCCGCATATGTTGATAAATATCGCATTGATTGTGCCAAAGCAATTGAAGTCATACTCAATTCTGGTGGAATACCGGTATTGGCCCACCCCTTTCTCTTAAAACAAAATAAAGGCCAACCGTTTGAAAACTTAATCAAATTTTTAAAGACAATGGGCCTTATGGGAATGGAAATTTATTATCCCGATCATTCGCCGGATCTAATTGCCTATTATACTAAGATAGCGAATCGATTCGGATTGTTGATTACAGGGGGAACCGATTTCCACGGGGATTTGAAACCGGATATCCAGATGGGTTCAGGAAATGGAAATTTAATCATCCCTTATGAGCTGTATGAAAAGTTAATAACCGCGAAAAAAAGCAGACCGTATCAGCCTTCTTCTTAACAAAAATGTTTTACCGGCTGCCGGGATAAGGATTACCAATGACGCAAAAACATCCGTTTGAAATGGCACAAACCCTTGGATATCAGTTTAAAAACACTTTGTTACTGGAAGAGGCCCTGCGGCACAGTTCCTTTGTTAACGAACAAAATGACAAAGACATAAAAGATAATGAACGCTTTGAATTTTTAGGTGACGCTGTTTTAAACCTGGCCATCGGCCATATGCTCATGCAATGCTATCCCGATATTAACGAAGGAACGCTATCCAGAATGCGGGCAAGTCTGGTAAATGAATCTCGACTGGCCCAAGTATCCCGCACCTTAGGTCTCGGTACATTTATCCGTCTTGGCAAAGGAGAAACTCAATCCAACGGTTTTAATAAACCGTCCATATTGGCCAACACATTTGAGGCCCTGATCGCTGCAATCTATATAGACGATGGTTATGATACGGCGTTTCATATTATCCAACGGCTTTTTACTACCCACATGAATACAATTGATGAGTCAAACACGATATACGATTATAAAAGTCGGCTCCAGGAACTGGTTCAACTCTATCAGGCCGAAATGCCGCATTATGCTGTTATTCATGAAATCGGACCGGATCATGACAAAACATTCACGGTAAAACTTGAAATCGGGGCGATTCATACGGAAGGTGCGGGCAAAAATAAGAAAACGGCGGAGCAGAATGCCGCCAAAAAAGCGCTTGAAGTTCTTGACCCGAAATAGCACTCACCAATTCCGTCAAGCTAAGGGTTCCTCGTCCCGCAAGATTTCGCTGAAACCGCCGAGAAAGCTATAAAAAGAATTTGAGTAAATGGAAAAACCATTTATAATCCCGATATTTATCCCTCAAGAAGGATGCCCGCATCGATGTGTGTTTTGCAACCAGTCATCCATTACCGGTTTACACCAGCATATTCCAAATTCAGACGAAATTTTCTCATTAGTTAATGAAAATCTAAAATTCAAGCGTCCGAACAGAAACAAAACTCAAATCGCGTTCTTTGGCGGCAATTTTTTAGGTCTTAAGAAAGACCACGTCCGGTACTTGCTTTCAACGACAGACCAATTTGTACGATCCGGTAAAGTTGACAGCATCAGATTCTCTACCCGCCCTGACACCATTAATATTGAACGGCTCCGGATGATCGAGAAATATTCGGTTTCAACTATTGAAATCGGTGCCCAGTCCATGGATGACCAGGTTCTCGAAAAGTCAAACCGTTGTCATACAGCGCTTGATACACAGAAAGCGACGCAACTATTAAAAGACAGAAACTATGAAATCGGCATACAGATCATGGTGGGACTCCCGGATGATAATGAGCGAAAAGCCATTGACACGGCTTATAAGGTAAGCAGACTTTCACCTGATTTTGTCAGGATTTATCCCACGATAGTCCTATCAAACAGTCTCTTGGGAAAATGGTACCAAAACGGAAAATATCAGCCGCTTCCCTTACACCAATGCGTTTCGATAGTTAAAAAAATTTACCTTCTGTTTAAAAGCTGCAACATCCCGGTGGTTCGGATGGGATTACAGCCGACAACCGAACTAAACCAGAAGGGTACAATTTTAGCAGGACCGTATCATCCGGCATTCGGACATCTAGTTTATTCCGCCATTTACCTGGATAAAATCATATCGATTTTAGAATCCGACGGCCCTGTGTTGGATGAGGTATTCATTAGTGTTCATCCGAGGAATATATCAAGGGTGAGGGGTATAAAAAACCAAAATTTTGACATCCTGACCCGGCGGTATAATCTCAAATTGATAAAACTATTCTCGAATGACGACCTCCCTGAAAACAGTATAACCGTGAATGATAAGCAGGCCTTAATTCCTTAAGAATAAAACCGCCATACATCTTAATGGTTCGCGCAACCAGTAGATTTCATAAGTTGGAATGCGCTTGCTGTTTCATTTCATAGCCCGGATTTAAAAAAATCATCCGGCTCAGAAATCGAATCGGGCTTTGGTGTAAATTCCGTAGGAACGGTTCCTTCTTTAAAACACTCAAAAATGGTTTTTTTAGATTCAGGAATCGGCAACAGTCCGGTTTCCGTATCGATTTTAGAAAAGACAACACTTTCAGGCACCTGAAATACCCTTACCGGCATACCCGCCAGCACGCCTTGCATGAACCCTAACCAAATGGGACTGGCGGCTCTAGCACCGGTTTCATGTTTCCCCAAAGAATTTTCCTCATCAAAACCGACCCAGGTTCCTGTGACATAACGGGGAGTATATCCCACAAACCATGCGTCATAAAGGTTGTTGGTTGTTCCGGTTTTCCCGGCTACAGGTCGGTTTAAAACCCGGACCTTTCTACCGGTTCCGTGTTTGACGACACTCTCTAAAAGGTTGGTCATAATATAAGCCGTACTTTTTTCAATCACTTTTTCTCTTTTCGGGTGAGCCTCTTCAACAATGTTGCCATCACGGTCAATAATTTTTTCAATAAATACAGGCTCGTTTAAATAACCAAGATCAGCAAAAACAGAATACGTTTTGACGATTTCAAGCAGCGATACACCGGAAGATCCTAGCGCGATGGAAAGATCTCTGCTTATCGGAGATGTAATGCCCAGTTTTTTTGCATAATCGATGGTATAATCGATTCCGATATCTTTTAAAATCTTTACTGTCACCACGTTTCTTGACTTAACCAGCGCCTCTCTAAAAAGGGTCGGCCCAAAAAATGTCTCCTTATAATTTTTGGGCTTCCACTTAAAATCTGTTTCCTCATCTTGAAAAACAATCGGGGAATCAATCAGCATCGTAGCCGGCGTATATCCTCTGTCAAGCGCCGCGGCATATATGACCGGTTTAAAAGCTGATCCCGGTTGTCTTCTCGACTGAATCGCCCTATTGAACTGGCTTTCTTTAAAATCCCGTCCCCCGACCATTACCTTGACATGACCGGTTTCGGTCTCTATACACAACAAAGCGGATTGAACTTTGGGAATCTGCTCTAAGCCAAACCGCCATTGGCCTGTATTCTCATTTTTTTCTTTGAGTTTTACCAGCACCACATCACCGACATTCAATACGGCGTTTACATGCCTAACCGGATCTTCAAAATAAGCTTTTTCCGGATCGGGCTTTCTCGCCCATCTCATGTCCTCTAACGCTATTACCCCTCTTTCGTACCCTATACGAACAATGACGTTCTCTTGGGCATTGTTTACGCTTATCACTACGCCTTTGCAGATTTGTCCCTGTTCCAGCGATTTTTCATTGTATGCTTTTTGCAACTGCTCAGAAAACTTTTCAATTTCTTCAGCCGCAAGATGTTTCAGAGGACCTCGATATCCCTGGCGTTTATCCAAGGCCTTTAATCCTTTTTTGATTTCTTGTCCCGCCAATTTTTGCATTTCTATATTCACTGTCGTATAAACTTTCAAACCACCTCTATACAGAACATCTGTTCCGTAGTTCTTTTCAACATACTGCCGAACATACTCCGTAAAAAACGGAACTTCCTCTATATACCAATTTCGCCTGGGTTTGATATCAAGCTTTTCATTAATGGCTTCCGTGGCCTGTATATTGGTGATATAATCTGCTGCGACCATTCGGTTTAAGACATAAATTTGGCGCTGCTTCGCTCGATCAGGATATCTGAAAGGGGAGTATTTGCTGGGTGCCTGTGGAAGGCCGGCCAAGATGGCGCATTCCGCCAGGCTTAAATTTTTCACGGGTCTTCCGAAATAATTTTCCGATGCCGCCTCCACTCCATAAGCACCATGACCCAAATAAATTTGATTTAAATAGAGGAAAAGAATTTCATCTTTGCTGAAGCTTTTATCTATCCGGTAGGCCAGTATGGCTTCTCTTATTTTCCGGGTATAACTTCTTTCCGGCGTTAGGAAAAAGGATTTTGTTACTTGCTGGGTAATCGTACTGCCGCCCTGCACAATTGCGCCGGCCTCCAGATTTTTAATAAAGGCCCTGATGATACTTAAAAAATCGATCCCCTGGTGTTTGTAAAACCTTGCATCTTCAGCAGCGATAAATGCCTCTTTCAAGGTCTTTGGAATCTCGGACAATAAAACAACGATTCGCCTTTCTTTATAGAACTCTGCGATTTTTCTATTATCGTCGGAATATACGCTGGTAATTAATGATGGGCGGTAATCCGCCAGTGATGATATTTTCGGCAAGTCTTTACTTAAATAGTAATAAACACCACCTGCCGCAAGGATGCTGCAACATAAAATCACAAGGATGCCTCCGAAAAACCATCGAATAATCCTTGCCTTACTCCCCCTTTGCTTTCTTTTAGCACGTTTTTTTAATATCTGAGATGTTCTTCTTTTCTTTTTCAGCATATTGACCTATACCTTAAATCAACTTTTTGGACTTTAGCCATAATTAATTATGCTACCAAATGTCGAAATTTATATCAATAACCAAAAGAAAGGCACCCCATGATTGATCTTGATTATAACAAAACCGACGGATTGATACCCGCTATTGTTCAGGATTATCGCACCGGTGAAGTTCTGATGCTTGCATATATGAACAAAGAAGCATGGAACTTAACACTTTCTTCCGGAAAGGCCTCATTTTATAGCCGCAGCCGACAAAAACTCTGGGTTAAAGGAGAAACATCCGGGAATGTGCAACTGGTAAAAGAAATCCGAATTGACTGTGACAATGATACGGTATTATTAAAAGTTGATCAAATCGGGGATGCTGCCTGCCATACCGGCTACCGAAGCTGTTTTCATAAGAAAGTTGAAAAAAATTCCATTAAAGTTGACGGAATAAAGGTATTTGACCCTGAGGAGGTATATAACCAATGAATAAACCGCTAATAAAGCTGGGAATCCCAAAAGGTAGCTTGCAAAATGCAACCATCGATCTGTTCAAAAAATCCGGGTGGCTCATTAATATTAACGGCAGGAGCTATTTCCCGGAAATCAATGATGAAACCATTGAATGCGCCATATGCCGGGCTCAGGAAATGTCACGATATGTGGAAAGCGGGACCCTTGACGCGGGATTGACCGGCAAGGACTGGATTGCTGAAAACAATTCGGATGTGTATGTGGTAGCCGATCTGGTTTACTCAAAAACGAGTTCGAGGCCGGCAAGATGGGTATTGGCCGTTCCGTATGATTCTCCTATCAAGGTGATGGAGGATCTCCAAGAAAAAAAGATATCAACAGAACTTGTTGAATTTACTAAAAAATATTTCTTAAAAAGAGAAATCGACGTATCAGTTGAATTCTCTTGGGGGGCCACTGAAGCAAAAGTGGTTTCCGGGTTGGCGGATGCCATTGTTGAAGTTACGGAGACCGGAAGTACGATAAAAGCCCACGGGCTACGCATTATCCATGAATTGATGCAAACCAATACCCAGCTCATTGCCAATCATGACGCATGGAAGGATACCATCAAAAGAGAAAAGATTGAACAGATTGCACTGTTGTTGAAGGGCGCCCTGTTAGGCAAAAAAATGGTGGGTCTAAAAATGAACGTCCCTGAAGCATGTCTTGATACGATTGTCGCTTTGCTTCCAAGTTTAAATGCGCCTACTGTTTCTCCCCTATATCAAAAAAGCTGGTTTTCCATTGAAACGGTAGTGAATTCAAATATTGTTAGAAGATTGATTCCCGAACTCCTTAAAAATGGGGCGGAAGGTATTATCGAATATCCGTTGAACAAAGTTATTTAATCGGATTAAGGTCAGGCAAATGATTTCCAGCCGAATCAATGAAATGACATCATTTATCGTAATGGACGTTCTTGAAAAAGCCCAAGAAATGGAACGAAGCGGGGCGAATATCATTCATCTTGAAGTGGGTGAACCTGATTTTGACACACCGGAATGCATAAAAGAGGCTGCTAGCAAGGCATTGAAGGACAACTATACCCACTATACACACAGCCTGGGATTGATAGAACTCCGGGAAGCTATATGTGAGTATTATTTTGATACCTACAATGTAACCATTACGCCGGACCAAGTCGTAATCACTTCGGGAACTTCACCGGCCATACTGCTTATTTTTTCCGCTCTGCTTGAGCCGGGAGATCAGGTTATCATTTCTGACCCGCACTATGCCTGCTATCCGAATTTCATCAAATTTCTTCAAGGTGAACCGGTGGCCATACCGGTTTATGAAAAAGACGGGTTTCAGTATCGACCGGAAACAATAAAAAAAAAAATAACCAACAGAACCCGTTCCATTTTTATCAACTCACCGTCGAATCCTACCGGGAATCTTCTTTCTGAAAGCCGGATGCGCGAAATATCAGAATTCTCACCTTATATCGTCTCGGATGAAATTTATCATGGATTGGTTTACGAAGGAAAAGAACACTCAATCTTTGAATTTACGGACAATGCTTTTGTATTGAATGGATTTTCAAAGCTTTATGCTATGACAGGATTACGATTGGGGTACTTGATTGCGCCAAAGCCGTTTATTCGACCCATACAAAAAATTCAGCAAAACTTTTTTATCTGTGCAAATGCCATGATTCAAGTTGCAGGTATAGCCGCACTAAAGCACGCTGGAAATGATATCCTGCGAATGAAAAAAATTTATAACGACCGTAGAAAGCTTATGATTCGTCGCCTAAAAAAAATGGGATTCGGAATTACCGTAGAACCTACAGGGGCCTTTTATGTTTTTGCCAATGCCAAACATATCTTAAAAAATTCATATAAACTGGCCTTTGATATTTTAGAAAAAGCCCTTGTTGGTGTGACACCCGGAATCGATTTCGGCAAAAACGGCGAAGGCTATCTACGGTTTTCTTATGCAAACTCATTGGAGAATATTGCTGAAGGAATGAATCGGTTGGAGTCATATCTGAATCAGCCATGATGTCCATTTGACATATAATTATCCTATGATAATAAATAAGAATGATTGTTAAATCAGCAACATTTATCAAGAGCGCCGCCAACCCCTCACAATATCCGACTGAAACGTTTCCGGAAATTGCCTTTGCCGGGCGATCTAACGTGGGGAAGTCATCTCTTATTAATACGCTGGTTAATCGAAAGCACCTGGTAAAGACAAGTTCAACGCCCGGACGGACTCAGTTGATCAATTTCTTTTTGGTCAATAACCAGCTTGGCCTTGTCGATCTTCCGGGATACGGATATGCCAAGGTGCCGAGGTCTGTTCAGAAAAAATGGGGCCCAATGGTCGAAACCTATCTAAAAACAAGAAACAACTTAAAAGGTGTCGTATTGATAATGGATATCCGACGCCGTCCTGATCATAAAGAATTCAACCTCATGGATTGGTTAACCAATTTCAATATTCCCCGTATACTCGTCATTACAAAAACGGATAAGCTTTCAAAATCCAAGCAAAAATTACAGCTTTCAACCATTACTGATATCTTATCGGTAATGGCAGACGATCTGATTCTCTTTTCCGCCAAAACCCGTTTAGGGAAAAACAGAGTGTGGACCGCCATCCAAAAATTATTATAAAGAGTTGAAATTATTGAAGCCTCCCCGCAGCCTGCTATGGGGAATGCGCTCGCATTGCTTGTTCAAGTCGTAAGAAGTCAAATTGTGGGATATGCCGTGAATCAAATCAATTGTAACGACGATAACTTCAGGTCCGGGTTTGTTGCCATTGCCGGAACACCGAATGTCGGAAAATCAACGCTTTTAAACCGGCTGCTGGGAGAAAAGGTCTCCATTACTTCTAAAAAACCGCAAACCACACGGAACCGTATTCTGGGTATTATGCACATGCCCGAGGCACAGATTATTTTTATCGACACCCCCGGTGTTCACAAGGCAACCAGTCCGTTAAATACCAGAATCGTGGAAGTGGCCATGTCCACATTAGGTGAGGTTGATCTAATTTTGATATTGGCTGACGTGATGAGTAAAAACATTGATTCTGAAAGAATTTTGATTCAAAACATCAAGGGACAAAACAAACCGGTGCTGCTTGCATTAAACAAAATCGATCTGATAAAAAAGCCGCTCCTTCTTTCTGTTATTGATCAATGGGAAAAAGTTTATCCATTTAAAGAGATCATTCCACTTAGTGCCAAAACCGGAAGCCAAGTGGATGTTTTGATCAAAACGATCGAAACTTTACTGCCTTTAGGCCCGCCGTTTTTTCCTCCAGACAGCATTACGGATCTGACGGAGCGGTTCATAGTTTCAGAGCTAATAAGGGAAAAGGTGTTCCGTTTAACCAACAAAGAAATCCCCTATTCCATTGCCGTTACGGTGGATAGCTTTTCTGAAAATAAAAAATCATCGGTTGTTAAAATTCATGCCACGATTCATGTTGAACGAGACTCTCAAAAGGGTATTGTTATCGGAAAATCGGGCGGCAAGTTAAAGACGATTGGCGAAACCGCCAGAAAGGATATTGAAAGATTCCTTGATAAAAAAGTTTATTTAATCCTGTTTGTCCGGGTTCAGAAAAACTGGAGTAAGAACACCAAATCTTTAAGAAAATTCGGTTACTGATGATACTTTCTTTTCATCCTTGTTTCGAAGGGGATAAAGACATAATCTGCGCCGGACGGGATCCGGATGCCGATGATGTGACCGCTATCCGGTCGGCCAATGCCATTATCCTTCCCCAGGGTTGCAGAGAATCCCTTCACAAAATGACGAAAGAAAACTGTCGAAATGTTTTTCCGAATTACGATGCACGTTTTCAATATCCGGGGAAACTCAAGCAAACAGAGCTTTTTCAGGCGACGAACGCGCCATTCCCCGAAACAAAAATTTTCAAAGATATGGATAGGTTCTCCAGGCAAAAAAAAGAGCTAAACAATCAACGCGCATTCGATCTCCCCTTTGTGTTTAAATTCGATTGGGGGGGAGAGGGGGATTTTGTATATTTTATAGAATCTCTCGATCAATTAGAAAAAATTCTCGAACTCGCTGAAAATTATGAGCGATCCGGACAGAAAGGATTCCTCATTCAACAATTTATTCCCAGAATAAACAGAACGTTAAGGGTTGTAGTCATTCACAAACGGATAATCTCTTATTGGCGGGTTCACAAAGAAAAGGGTTTTCGTGCCAGCCTGTCCAAGGGTGCGGTAATCGATAAAAATTCTGACCCTGACCTGCAATCGGAAGCCAAGAAACGAGTAAAAGAATTTTGCCGGAAAACAAAAATTAACCTTGCCGGTTTCGACCTGATTTTTTCAAAAGAATCGGAAACACCAAAACCGCTTTTTCTTGAGATTAACTACTTTTTCGGCAGAAAAGGGCTTGGCGGGTCTGAAAGATATTATGACTTGTTAACCAAAGAAATTGTGTTGTGGATAAAGCACAACGGATTGACTTATTCGAAACAGCGGAATCGGCAAAAATAAAATCGCCATGAATTCATTCATATGTGATGTGGACGAAACCGATATCAAAAGGGAGCGTCGAAAAGCAAGGTTGCTAAGGCATTCTCAATGGTGGAAAAGACGCTGCGCCAAAGGAGTTTGCCATTACTGCGGTCATTCATTTCCGGCAAGAGCACTTACAATGGATCATGTCGTTCCCATTATCCGTGGTGGAAAATCAACCAGGGGTAACGTCGTTCCCTGCTGTAAAGAATGCAACAGCAATAAAAAATATTTACTTCCCATAGAATGGGAGAAATATTTGAAAGGCTTTCCGTCCAAAACCGATTAGGTTTCTCTTTAGGTAGTGTCCATCCAGAAATGATAGATTTTGGTTCAGAGCAAGGCTTGAGCGATTTTGAAACCGCCTTACTTCATCTACCCGTTATGAAATTAGTTCTTATGCGCTATCTTGATTTTTTTTAACCCAAATCCGATAAGCCTTATCACCAGATTCTTCAAAACATTTCAATCCTGTGGAGTCAACGGCCTCTATCTCGACATTTTCCTCACCAAATATTTCCAGAACTTGATCAAGCCAGTTTTTAAAATGCGCTCCGCTTCCAAAATAGACCTTGGACCATTGGTTGCCCCGACCATCCTTTTTTTCCCTTACGTTCTCTTCTTGACGCAATGTATCTGCTACAGAATTAGCCGTGTGGCACATCATGGACCCCATCTCTGTTTTAGACATGTCTTTCATACCCCTCTGATTATTAAAGCGTCCTAACAGCGCGTTGCAATGACAAAGGATGAAACGCAATACAAAAATTGGACTTTTGGCGAAGCCGTCAAGGTTGGCTTCAACAACCCGGCAATCTAAACACACCGGAACCTTACTCACAAGATAAGCCATTTATATCCAAAAATCAAATCCATATTTTCAATCCGATTTAATCTCTTCTGATGTTATTTTTTTAATTTTAGGGTCCGAAACTTGAGTCATTTTTTTTAAGCTCTCTGTTTGGGTTCAATATTGTTTTTATGCCATAAAAAAAGGCATCTTGTCCAACTTCGAAAAGATGCCTCCGGCCTGACAATGATTCTATCTAGTGTCCATCCAGAAATGGTAGATTTTGGTTCAGAGCAAGTTGCTTCTCTTCAATAAATATGATAGAGTTTTATCTGCTATGCCATTAACCCCCATGTGCGGTAAAATTGCCAAAGTAAACTACCACCCGCATAGCGGGTGGCTTTCTTTTCCCGCAAAGCGGAAAAAAAGG